>DWYD01000170.1 GCA_019118865.1 Candidatus Coprenecus merdipullorum
GTACTATACGGGAAAAACTCATAAGATAGGTGAGGTGCATGACGGAGCTGCTACCATGGACTGGATGGTCCAGGAGCAGGAAAGGGGTATAACCATTACTTCCGCTGCCACCACAGCCTTCTGGCATTACAACGGAGAGACCTACCAGATCAACCTGATAGACACTCCGGGCCACGTGGACTTTACCGTGGAGGTCGAGAGATCTCTGCGCGTACTTGACGGAACTGTAGCGACATTCTGCGCAGTAGGCCGCGTACAGCCTCAGTCTGAGACCGTATGGCGTCAGGCTGACAAGTACCATGTTCCCAAGATCGCCTACGTCAATAAGATGGACCGCGTAGGAGCAGACTTCTTCGCCGTAGTGGATGAGATCCGCGAGAAGCTGGGCGCCAACCCACTTCCCATCTGCATCCCCATCGGAGCGGAGGACAAATTCGCAGGTATCGTAGACCTGATAGCCATGAAGGCCATCTACTACGATCAGGACAGCAAGGAACTCGTCAATTACGAGATAAAGGACATTCCGGCCGACCTGCAGTCTGAGGCAGAGGAGTGGAGGAACAAGCTCCTGGAGACCGTCGCCGAGTTCGACGACCGTATCCTCCAGAAGTTCTTCGACGACCCCGCCACCATTACCGAGGAGGAGATCATCGCTGCCCTCCGCAAGGCTACCATCAATATGGCGGTCGTGCCCATGTGCTGCGGTTCTTCCTTCAAGAACAAAGGTGTACAGTTCCTCCTGGACGCTGTCATGAGGTATCTGCCCTCTCCTCTGGATGTTCCCGAGGTGGAAGGCACCAACCCCACCAATGACAAGCCGGAGGTACGCCGTCCCGATTCCAAGGAGCCTTTCTGCGCCCTGGTATTCAAGATTGCCACAGACCCCTTTGTGGGCCGTCTGGCATTCCTCAGGGCATACTCAGGAAGACTGGATGCCGGTACTTACGTGCTCAACACCCGCTCCGGCAAGAAAGAGCGTGTGGCCCGTCTGTACCAGATGCACTCCAACAAGCAGAACCCCATCGACTTCGTAGAGGCCGGCGACATCTGTGCCGCTGTAGGCTTCAAGGAGCTGCGTACAGGTGATACCATCTGCGACGAGAACCATCCCATCGTCCTGGAGTCCATGACCTTCCCTGATCCCGTGATCGGACTGGCCGTGGAGCCCAAGACCCAGAAGGACCTCGACAAGCTCGGCATCGCCCTCGGCAAGCTCTCCGAAGAGGACCCCACATTCACCGTGCGCTCCGACCATGAGACCGGACAGACCGTCATCAGCGGTATGGGTGAGCTCCACCTGGAGATCATCGTAGACCGTCTGAAACGCGAGTTCGGCGTGGAGATCAACCAGGGTGCGCCTCAGGTCAACTACAAAGAGGCCATCCGCTCCACCGTACAGCATCGTGAGGTATTCAAGAAGCAGACCGGTGGCCGCGGTAAGTTCGCCGACATCATCGTCGAGATCGGACCTGCCGACGAGGGAGTCACAGGACTTCAGTTCATCGACCAGGTCAAGGGAGGAAACGTTCCCCGCGAGTACATCCCCGCAGTGGAGAAGGGCTTCAAGTCCGCAATGGCCAACGGTGTCCTTGCCGGATTCGAGGTTCCCTCGCTCAAGGTCACTCTGCTCGACGGGTCGTTCCACCCCGTGGACTCCGACGCCCTGTCCTTCGAAATCTGCGCCCGCATGGCATTCAGGCATGCCCTGCCCAAAGCTAATCCTATTCTTCTGGAACCTATCATGTCATTGGAAGTCGTTACTCCCGAGGATTACATGGGTGACGTCATCGGCGACCTCAACAAGCGCCGCGGACAGATCACCAACATGGACTCGAAGGGCAACGCGAGGATTGTCAAGGCCAAGGTGCCCCTTGCAGAGCAGTTCGGCTATGTCACCATCCTCCGTACCATCACTTCGGGACGTGCGACCAGTACTATGGAATTCTCGCATTATGCAGAGCTTCCCGCCAACCTCGCCAAGGAGGTTATCGAAAAGGCAGGCGGAGCCCGCAAGTATGACGAGGACGAAGAATAACCAGATTAAAATTAAAAGCAATGAGCCAAAAAATAAGAATAAAACTGAAATCATTCGATCACGCTCTCGTGGACAAGTCCGCGGACAAGATCGTGAAAACGGTGAAGGCTACCGGTGCTGTCGTGAATGGTCCTATACCCCTTCCTACAGACAAGAAGATATTCACCGTCAACCGTTCGACTTTCGTCAACAAGAAGTCGCGCGAGCAGTTCGAGCTTAACTCCTACCGTCGTCTCCTCGACATCTACAGCTCGACACCCAGCACCGTAGACGCTCTGATGAAACTCGAGCTTCCCAGCGGAGTCGAAGTTGAAATCAAAGTCTGACGAAAGTTGGCAGATAAGAAAAAAACACTATCTTTGCAGCTCTGATTCAAAGATAGTGATTAGGACCCGTAGCTCAGTCGGTTAGTAGCACCTGACTCATAATCAGGGGGTCGCTGGTTCAAGCCCAGCCGGGTCCACTGCCTTTTCGGAGGCAAAAGGGGCTAAAATGAAGCACTTGCTGCAGGTCTGCAGGTGCTTTTTTCATGCCCTGACAAGTCTGAAAATGGGGTTTCGAGAACTCCCAGATAGACGAGGCCATGAAGAACCTGCTGTAAAACAAGAAAGGACAGGCGATTGATTAGATTACCTGTCCTTTTCTGTAAATTTCAGCCAGCGGATTAGGCTTTGTGTGCTTTCCGCTCTTTTCTGTCCTGTCTTGCAAAATAGAGAGAACCGACCACTGCTATGAGCAGGATAAAACTGCAAACGATTATTGTATTCATTTCTCACTTGTTTTATCTCTTGACAGCCATAAGCCCATCAAGAGGGTTGCTACTACTGTTATCGCTACTATGACATAAGTCCACACATTCTGCATGTCGCTGAATATGGATGTCAGCAAAATGGCAGTTGCCATATACTTTGCTATATCTAAAAGCCAATCTCCAAACTTCTTCCTCATAACGATACAAAGATACATAAATTATTCCAAACACCAATCATACATGAACACACATCATTCACTTCCAGATAAAGTTGGTGTGAAAAGCACCGGTTTACGGATAAAAGTGCTATATTTGCCTATAAGCCACGGAGTTGTGAAATCGAGCGACATATTAAAGGAGATAAAGCGGATAGCCAAGGAAGTTCTCCCGAAAGGAGCGCGGTTGATACTGTACGGTTCCAGAGCGAGGAATGAGGCTGATGAGGCTTCCGACTGGGATTTGCTGATACTTCTGGACAAGCCGAAGATAGACAGACATGACCGTGACGAGGTAGCCTATCCATTCCGTGCATTGAGCTGGGATGTCGTTGCCAACAGGCTTTACTATGCAGTATTCCATGCCGTATCAGCACTCCTTATAAAGGACGGATATAAGGTCGGGACACACAAAGGAGCGATGCTGATGTTCGGACAGCATTATGTAAGAACAGGCATATTTACTGCCGAGGAATCCAAACTATATTCCAATCTACAAATGATGCGTGAGGAAAGTGACTACAACTGCGTCTATGTTACAACTGCCGAAGAAATGTAGCCGCTGTTTGAGCCTGTACGGGAGTTCATAGCCAAGGTTGGTAATCTGATAAAGGAATAAGCCTTAGAAGAAATAAACTTTAAAGATACTATCTTCGGCAGCAACTGAAAGTTGGTACGGAATTGGCATTTACAGCATAAAAAGACTATATTTGCAAAGAGATGAAACTGATAGAACGTCATATAAAGAGCATTGCCGCCCTGTGCAGGAAGTACAAGGTGAACAGGCTGTTTGTGTTCGGCTCTGTGCTAACCGACAGATTCAATGACGGAAGTGACATAGATATGGTCGTGGATTTCAAGAAAGACGAGGTGGAGGACTACTTTGACAACTACTTCGACTTCAAGTATTCATTGCAGGACCTTTTCGGCAGGGAGGTGGACTTGGTGGAGGAGCAGACGATTAGGAATCCCTATTTCCGAAAAAGTGTGGATTCGACTAAACAGCTGATATATGGATGACAGTATAAACAAGCATCTGCATGACATTCTGGATGCAATCAACGAAGTGGAATCATTCTTTGGAGACAAGCCCAAATACTTCGGGGAGTTCTGCGAAGACCTCTGTCTTAGACGTGCGGTAGAAAGAGACATAGAGATAATCGGAGAAGCGATGAACAGGATTTTAAAGGAGAACAGGGACATAGCCATCACCAACTCCAGAAAGATAGTGGATGCGAGAAACTATATCATCCACGGCTATGACAGTCTCTCAGCCGATATTCTTTGGAGCATAGTGATAAACCACCTGCCGAAACTGAAAGAAGAAGTGCAGTCGATTCTTGAACAGTAGACGGATTTTAATTGGACGCACACCACCCTCCGGCAAACAACTGGAGTTTTTTTATACATGCTGAGCACACGGACATAGTATCAATCCAAAGCACCCCAGCCCATGCTCCTAGAAAAACCGAAATCCATTTCAAGTGACTACCATACTGGGGTACTCCCGACAGGTACTGCATTGGAGATATCCATTTAAAGACAGCCCTACTCCCGAAACATCAACCTGCATACATCCAGAATAAACGAACTAAGACAATATACATTACCAAGACTATTGTTTAACCAGCCGTTCTCACAAGGGACGGCATTTTTTCGGAGGCAAAAGGGGCTTAAAACGAGAGGCTGTCCGATTAATATTCCGGGCAGCCTCTTATTTTTTTGTGCTGGTTGTGTCTAGAACTGGTAGGAAAGTGAGAAATAGAAGGGCCTGTTTAATGTAGCCTTCTCTACCTCATCATGATAGAGAGAGGTAAGTCCCCAGTCTCCGCCTACTTTGAGCTGCAGGAATTTCCATCTGATACCTCCTCCGACGCCCCACATCAGGTTGAATCTGTTGATGTCGGATTCATCGTAAAGATTCATTTTCTCACTCACGTCAATGCCGAGTGCGGGTATTTTATTGCTTATTGAGATATTGTACGCCAGGCTGATGTCGAAGCTGGGACCTGTATACAGGAATACACTCAAGTCCTGAATAATCTCATATCTCCACTGGACGCGGACGGGGATGGAAAGGTTGTGCTCGTTGAGATTGATACTGTAGGAGTATATTTCATCCAGGATGGTTTCGTCCTCGCTGTAGGAGTCCGTGGAAAGCTCATAGTAGATACCGGTCTGAATACCTATACCGTACCGTAACTCGGGAGACCAGGTGAAACCTATCTGGAAAGCGGGAGATACTTTTTTCTCATCATCGAACAGGGTTGTCCTCATCCAGGGGAATTTATACCCGTTGGAGTTGATCTGCTTCAGGCTCATTCCTACAGAGATTCCGAAAGGCCTGTTGTCGCTGGGTTCGGGATTGAATGTGAGTTTTCCGTTTTCGGGGGATGCAGCCGTTAAAGGCAGTGCCGCAATCATCATGAGGATGGCCGCGAAAGAGATAAATTTTCTCATAAAAATGTTTAATTTGGGGTTAATATCTACAAATTTATAAAAATTATTCGAATCACTTTTGATAGAGCATTTAATTTTCTGCAGATATTTGAAAAATTTTGAAAAAGCTGTATATTCGTGGGCGATTGACAAAACAACTAACAAACACCCATAGAG
>DWYD01000171.1 GCA_019118865.1 Candidatus Coprenecus merdipullorum
CCGCACCCTCGCACCGTCTGACGCAGGAGTACAAGCAGTTCTGTTCGGCATATATCAAGATGGATGCGGTGGAACCCCGTTCCATGGTCAAGTATGACAAGGACATCAATGTGGCAATCAAGAAAATGGAGATGGCGGGGATGCTGCGGAAGATTCTGCCGGATATCGACTGCGGGGCCTGCGGTGCTCCCAGCTGCGAGGCTCTGGCAGCGGATATCGTAAGGGAAGATGCCTCACTCAACAACTGTATCTTCATGCAGGCCCGTTTCGAGAAAGAGGGGTCGCTGCAGGTTTCGGAGGCCATCGACCTGATGGAAAAGGTCTGGGGTAAGGACCGTTTCGTAAATAAGGAAAAATCAAAATCAGAAGAATAGAATCATGACAGTAAGAGAAATCGCTGATAAACTGAACCTGAAGGTGTTTTCCGGGGCCTCAGGCCTGGACCGGGAGGTGACCGGAGGATATGTGTCGGACCTGCTGTCCGATGTGATGGGCTTCGCCAAGGACGGCTCTGTCTGGGTAACCCTTCAGACCCACAAGAATGTCATGGCCATCGCCACTCTCAAGGAACTGGCGGCCGTGGTTATTGTCAAGGGCTTCGAGCCTGAGGAAGATGCAAAGGAGGTATCCGAGGAGGAGGGTATTCCCATTCTCGGTTCCGGGGAACAGACTTTCGAGCTGGCCGGACAGATCTATAACCTGTTGAGCCGGGGGTGAGGCCATGAACCGCTTCAGGGCCGATCTGCACAACCATACTCTGCTGTCTCCTTGCGGGGACATCGAGATGACTCCTGCTTTCATCGTGAGTGCGGCTCTGAGAAAGGGGTATGACATAATCGGTATCACTGACCACAACACTACTCTTCAGGGACGGGAAATCCGAAGAATGGTCGGGGACGGAGAGCCTTACATTCTCTGCGGAGCGGAGATAACCACCCGGGAGGAGGTGCACTGCCTGGCATTCGCCGACAGCGATGACAGTCTGGATGCCCTCCAGAATTTCCTGGACGACAGCCTTCCGAAGATACCGAACGATGAGGAGGTATTCGGTTACCAGCTGGCCGTCAATGAGGCGGAGGAGGTAATCTACGAGGCCCCCTGGCTGCTGATATCCGCCATTGACCGGAGCATGGAGGAGGTGGCCGCGTTCGTGGCGTCGATAGGAGGGATTTTCATCCCTGCCCATATCGACAAGCCGCAGAACTCCGTGATCTCCCAGCTGGGATTCGTGCCTCCTGACCTGCCTTTCGATGCCCTGGAGATATCGGCCCGCTGCGACCTGAAGGGGCTGCTGGCCCGGAATACCTATCTTAAGAAGCGTACTCCGGTATTCATCCGTTCCTCCGATGCCCATTATCCGGAGGATTTCTGCCGGGCCGTCACCTATTTTAACATGCCCTGCCGTTCTTTTGAGGAGATACGCATGGCCCTGCGCGGGGAAGGGGGACGGAGCGTGGCGCTGGAGTAAATTATTGTTTAACCTTCATTATCGACCTGAGAGATGAACGACCTTTCCATGCATATACTGGATATAATCCAGAATTCCATCAGCGCCGGAGCCACCCGGGTGAGCCTGACCGTAGACGAGAATCCGGCCGCCGACCTGCTGACCATTGTCATAGGAGACAACGGACGGGGGATGACTCCTGAACAGGTGAGCCGCCTTTCCGACCCGTTCTTCACCTCCCGTACTACTCGGAAGGTGGGGATGGGCATACCTCTGCTCAAGCAGTCCGCGGAGCAGAGCGGGGGAGAGGTCAGGATAACCTCGGAACCCGGGCGGGGGACGGAGGTGACAGCGGTTTTCGGCTATTCCGATATCGATCGCCCGCCGCTTGGGGATGTCGCTAATGCTCTGATGATTACCGCCTCGTCCAATCCCCGGATGGACTTTCTTTTCACCTACCGCTACAATGGGGAGGAGTATGCCCTGGATACTGCCGATGTGAAGGAAGTTTTCGGGGAAGACGCATTCGAAAACTTAACAATCGTAAAAAATATTGAAGAAATGCTTAAAGAAAATATTGAGGAGGTTAGGAACTCTTAAATATTTTCATAAATTTGCATAACCCAACACTAAATTATTAACCAAAACTATATGAGTAAGATTAAGTCTCTTGACGAACTGCGTCAAATGAAGGCCAGACTGGAGAGTCAGATGGATATCCGGGAGAAGAGCAACAATCCCGAGAAACTCGTTCAGATCCGGGTAGCCATGGCCACTTGCGGCATCGCGGCGGGGGCTCGTGTGGTGATGAACGCCATTATCGAGCGTGTGGAGAGAGAAAAACTGCCGGTTATTGTCACCCAGGGCGGATGCATGGGATACTGCTACGCCGAACCCACTATCGAAGTTAAGCGTCCGGGCGAGGAACCGGTCGTTTTCGGTCACGTCAACACCGACAAGGCCATGGAGATTCTGGACAAATATGTCCTCCACGGTGAACTTGTGGACGGTGTCATCCCTGTCAATTATCAAACAATCGAAAAAAACTAGCCAGCCATGCCCAACTACAAAATGAGTTTACTGTGCTGCGGAGGTACGGGCTGCCGTGCGTCCGAGAGCGTGAGGATCGTCGAGAGGCTGAGGGAGGAGATCGCCGCCGCGGGGATGGACAATGACGTGCAGGTGGTGGTGACGGGCTGCTTCGGTTTCTGCGAACAGGGTCCCATCGTTAAAGTGATTCCCGACAACACTTTCTACACCAATGTAAAGCCGGAGGACGCCGAGGAGATCGTCAAGGAACACGTGATCAAGGGCCGCAAGGTCACCCGTCTGCTCTACGAGGACCCCGACACCCAGAAGCATATCAGCGACTCGAAGCACATGGGCTTCTATCAGAAGCAGCTCCGTATCGCTCTGCGTAACTGCGGATTCATCAATCCCGAGAATAGCGACGTGTACATAGCCCGTGACGGTTACGAGGCTCTGGCCAAGGTGCTCCAGGGCACTCCTCAGGAGGCCATCGAGACTGTCAAGAAGTCCGGTCTGAGAGGACGCGGCGGCGGAGGATTCCCCACCGGTCTCAAGTGGGAGATAGCCTCCAAGAGCCCCGGCAAGGAGAAATATGTGGTCTGCAACGCCGACGAGGGTGACCCCGGCGCGTTCATGGACCGCTCCATCCTCGAGAGCGACCCCAACTCGGTAATCGAGGCCATGGCCATCTGCGGCTACTGTATCGGGGCCTCCAAGGGTCTGGTGTACATCCGCGCCGAGTATCCCCTGGCCGTGAAGCGTCTCCAGATAGCCATGAAGCAGGCCCGCGACTACGGTCTGCTGGGAGACGACATCCTCGGCTCGGGATTCAATTTCGACATAGAGATACGTTACGGAGCCGGAGCCTTCGTCTGCGGTGAGGAGACCGCCCTTATCCACTCGATGGAGGGCAAGAGGGGCGAGCCTACCGTGAAGCCTCCGTTCCCCGCAGTCAGCGGTTATCTCGGCAAGCCCACCAACGTCAACAACGTGGAGACCTTCGCCAACATCCCCGTAATCTTCCTCAAGGGACCCGAGTGGTTCGCTTCCATCGGTACCGAGAAGTCCAAGGGAACCAAGGTGTTCGCCTTAGCCGGCAAGATCAACAACGTGGGCCTCATCGAGGTGCCCATGGGTACGACCCTCCGCGAGGTCATCTACGACATCGGAGGCGGCATCAAGGGCGGCAAGGAGTTCAAGGCCGTCCAGACAGGAGGCCCCTCCGGCGGCTGCCTTACCAAGAAACATCTCGACACACCCATCGATTACGATAACCTTACCGCCGCCGGCTCGATGATGGGCTCTGGTGGTATGATCGTCATGGACGAGGACGACTGCATGGTGTCCGTGGCCAAGTTCTACCTCCAGTTCACCGTGGACGAGTCCTGCGGAAAGTGCGCCCCCTGCCGTATCGGCAACAAGCGCCTGGAGGAGATTCTCGACAAGATCACCAAGGGCAAGGGTACGATGGAGGACCTGGACTACCTCAAGAACCTCAGCAAGGTCATCAAGGACACCGCTCTCTGCGGTCTCGGCCAGACATCCCCCAACCCCGTGCTCTCGACCATCGACAACTTCTACGACGAGTACGTGGCCCACATCGTGGACAAGCGCTGTCCAGCCCACAAGTGCCGCGCCCTCAGGGTCTACGCCATCGATCCCGACCGGTGCAAGGGCTGTACTGCCTGCGCCAGGGCATGTCCCGCCGGAGCCATCAAGGGCGAGGTCAAGCAGGCTCATGTCATCGACACGGAGAAGTGTATCCGCTGCGGTGCATGTCTGGAGAAATGTAAATTCAATGCGGTAACCGTTCAATAATCGTAACTGAGATGGATAAAATAAAACTTACTATAGACAACAGAGAGGTCGAGGTTGAAAACGGGACGACGATATTCCAGGCTGCCAGGCAGATGGGAATAGACATCCCGGCTCTCTGCTATATGAAATTAGATAACCTCGGAGTAGAGAACCGTCCGGGCGGCTGCCGCATCTGCGTGGTGGAGGTCGAGGGCCGCAGGAACCTGGCCCCCTCCTGCTCGACGGTCTGCACCCCCGGAATGGTGGTGCACACCCACACTATGAGAGTCATCAATGCCCGCAGGACCGTCCTCGAGCTGATTCTCTCGGATCATCCCAAGGACTGCCTGGTCTGCCCCAAGAACGGCCGCTGCGAACTGCAGGACCTGGCCGCCCGTCTGGGCATAAGGGAGATACATTCCGTGGAGAATGCGGCTGTATCGACATATAAGAAAGACACCTCGCCTTCCCTCAAGAGGGATATGGACAAATGCGTGATGTGCCGCCGCTGCGAGACCATGTGCAACGACGTACAGAGCGTGGGCGCCCTGAGCGCCGTGAACCGCGGCTTCATGGCTGTGGTCGCTCCCGCCTTCGAGCAGAGGCTGGTGGACAGCAACTGTACCTTCTGCGGCCAGTGCGTCGCAGTCTGCCCCACCGGAGCCCTGACCGAGGTGGACAACACCGGAAAGATTATTCAGGCCCTGATGGACCCTACCAAGAAGGTCATCGTGCAGACAGCTCCCGCGGTACGCGCTGCCCTCGGAGAGGAGTTCGGCATGGAGCCCGGCACCCTGGTTACAGGCAAGATGGTGGCCGCCCTGCGCCGCCTCGGCTTTGACGAGGTCTTCGACACTGACTTCGCCGCCGACCTCACCATCATGGAGGAGGGTTCCGAGCTGCTCGACCGCCTCGGACGTTATCTCCAGGGCGACAAGAGCGTGAAGCTCCCGATCCTGACCTCCTGCTGCCCCGCCTGGGTCAATTTCTTCGAGCACAACTATCCCGACATGCTGGACGTGCCTTCCTCCGCAAAGTCGCCCCAGCAGATGTTCGGAGCCATTGCCAAGAGCTATTTTGCCGAGAAGATAGGAGTGGACCGCAAGGACCTGGTGGTAGTGTCCGTGATGCCCTGCCTGGCCAAGAAGTATGAGTGCCAGAGAGACGAGTTCAAGGTGGACGGCAACCCCGACGTGGATTACTCCATCTCCACCCGCGAGCTGGCCTCGCTGATCAAGTCGGCCAACATCGACTTCCTCTCGCTGCCCGATGAGGACTTCGACGCTCCTCTGGGTGAGTCCACTGGTGCGGCTGTCATCTTCGGAGCCACCGGAGGCGTGATCGAGGCTGCCGTGCGTACTGCCTACGAGCTCTACACCGGCAAGAAGCTGGACCGTATCGACTTCAATGAGCTCAGAGGTCTCGAGGGCATCCGCCACGCCACGATCGACTTCAACGGTCTGCCCGTGAACATCGGCATAGCCCATACCCTCGGCAATGCCCGCA
>DWYD01000172.1 GCA_019118865.1 Candidatus Coprenecus merdipullorum
TCCCTGAAGTTTCTATCCCATAATGCTCCAGCAGCAGCAGTATCCCATACGGAGTCGCAGGCAGAAATGCCTCCTCGCCGAGAGCCATACGGCCCACATTGACGGGGTGGAAACCGTCCACATCCTTGAGAGGCGAGATGGCATTGATTACCTTATTCTCATCGATATGCTTGGGAAGAGGCAGCTGTACGATGAACCCATCCACGTCATCATCCTCATTGAGCTTCTGAATCTGCGTGAGAAGCTCCGCCTCGGTCACTGACTCCGGAAATGTGAGAAGAGTAGACTTGAATCCAACTGCGGCACAAGCCTTTTCCTTATTTGCCACATAAGTCTTGCTGGCTCCGTCCTCACCAACCAGCACTGCCACCAGATGAGGAGGACGCTCCCCGCGGGAGGTCATCCCTGCCACCTGTGCGGCTATCTCTTTTTTTACGGCATCCGCCGTTTCCTTACCATTTAAAAGAATCATTGGGTACTATTTTTATTGTCTTGACATTATCTGCGTTTCATGCCTTTAGCTGTCTTGATTGCATTGCGGACTCCGCCCGAAGCAACCGTCCTCATAATCTTTCGTGTGCCCTCGAACTGCTTGAGAAGGCGGTTGACATCAGCTATAGTGGTGCCGCTGCCGTCGGCTATCCTGCGGCGGCGGGAACCGTTGATTACAGCGGGATTCTCCCTTTCGTAGGGGGTCATTGAAAGGATTATGGCCTCTACGCTCTTGAAGGAGTTGTTGTCAATGTCCACGTCCTTGAGAGCCTTGCCCACACCTGGTATCATGGAGGCGAGGTCCTTGATGTTGCCCATCTTCTTGATCTGCTGAATCTGCTGGTAGAAATCCCAGAGGTTGAACTGATTCTTGGCAAGTTTCTTGGCCAGCTTGCGGGCCTCCTGCTCATCGTACTGTTCCTGAGCCTTCTCTACGAGGGAGACCACGTCACCCATGCCGAGGATACGGTCGGCTATACGGCTGGGATGGAAGACATCGAGGGCCTCCATTTTCTCGCCGGAACTGATGAACTTGATAGGTTTGTTGACCACGGCCTTGACCGAGAGCGCGGCACCGCCGCGGGTATCACCGTCCATCTTGGTGAGCACCACTCCGTCGAAGTCGAGACGGTCGTTGAAGGCCTTGGCGGTCTCCACGGCATCCTGACCGGTCATTGCATCCACCACGAAGAGAGTCTCAGTGGGCTTGACAGCCTCCTTGATGGCCGCTATCTCGTCCATCATCTCCTCGTCCACTGCCAGACGGCCGGCGGTATCGACAATGACCAGCGAGTAATTTTCCTTTGCTGCGTATGCTATGGCATTCTTAGCAATCCTGACCGGGTCCTTGACCCCGTCCTCGGAGTAAACGAAGACCTCTATCTGCCCGCCGAGCACCTTCAGCTGGTCGATGGCCGCAGGTCTGTACACGTCGCCTGCCACCAGCATCACCTTCAGACCGCGCTTGCTCTTGCAGTTGAGCGCCAGCTTGCCGCAGAAGGTCGTCTTACCTGAGCCCTGCAGACCGGCTACCAGTACAATGCCTGGCTTACCTTTAATATTGATGTCCGATGCCGTACTGCCCATCAGAGCGACCAACTCATCGTGGACTATCTTGATCATCATCTGGTCGGGACGGACAGCTGTCAGCACATTCTGACCCAAAGCCTTGGCTTTTACATCGTTGCAGAAATCCTTGGCCACGCGGTAGCTCACGTCGGCGTCCAACAGGGCACGACGCACCTCCTTGAGCGTCTCCGCTATATTAATCTCTGTGATACGGCCCTGACCTTTGATTATCTTGAATGATCTTTCTAATTTTTCGGTTAAATTCTCAAACATACCGTAAAGCTTGTCTTTATTAAATAATCTGCAAATTTATTAAAATTTTATAAATTTGCGGCACGATTAAAAAAACAAGAAAATGGAAAGAGGACCTATCTCAAAATTCATCACTCATCACTACCGTCATTTCAACTCGGCTACTCTCGTCGACGCCGCAAAGGCATACGACGACCTGATGAACCGGGGCGGCAAGATGATGCTGGCAATGGCGGGAGCCATGAGTACCGCCGAGCTCGGTATCTCTCTGGCAGAGATGATACGTCAGGGCAAATTCTCAATCGTATCATGCTCGGCCAACAACCTCGAGGAGGACATCATGAACCTCGTCGCACACTCCCATTACAAGAGGGTGCCCAACTACCGTGACCTGACTCCCGAGCAGGAGCACGAGCTTCTCGAGAACCACATGAACCGCGTTACCGACACCTGCATACCCGAGGAGGAGGCATTCAGGAGACTGGAACACCATCTCGTAGAGGTGTGGAACGACATGAAGGCCAAGGGTGAGAGACTCTTCCCCTGGGAAGTGATCTACCGTCTGCTGCGCAGCGGAGTGCTCGAGCAGTACTACGAGATCGACCCCAAGGACAGCTGGGTCCTCGCCGCCTGCGAGAAGAACATCCCCATCGTAGTGCCAGCATGGGAGGACTGCACCACAGCCAACATCTTCACCGCACACTGCATCAGGGGTGAGTTCGACACCAACATGATCAAGAACGGTATCGAGACCATGATCTACCTGACCGAGTGGTACAGGGCCAATTCGGGCGGAGCCGGCGTAGGCTTCTTCCAGATCGGCGGCGGCACAGCCGGTGACTTCCCCATCTGCGTGGTACCTATGATGGCTCAGGACCTGGAGTGGAAGGATGTCCCCCTGTGGTCGTACTTCTGCCAGATTTCCGACTCCACCACATCCTACGGCTCATACTCCGGAGCCGTGCCCAACGAGAAGATCACCTGGGGCAAGCTCTCCAAAGACACACCCCGCTTCATAGTTGAGTCCGATGCGACCATCGTGGCTCCTCTGATCTTCGCGTATGTTCTCGGCTGGTAAAAGGATTTTCATAATTTTACTGATAAGCTGGATCGCTGCGGATCTCCTCCAGGCATTTCTGATGGAGGTCCACAGCGATGAGGCTTATTATTTTCTATATGGCCAGAACCCCGCCTGGGGCTATTATGACCATCCGCCAATGGTGGGCTGGATGACTGCACTCGGCACAGCTGTCTTCGGAGAATCAAACATAGGTATCCGCATCTGCACCGTTCTGGCCCATGCCATTACTCTTATCATCCTCTGGAACCTCATCGGACTCAGGAATCCGGACCGCAGACAAGTGACACTCTTCTTCACCATCGCAGCATCCTGCATAATGTTCCAGGTCTACGGATTCATGACCACCCCGGATCCATATCTACTGCTGTTCACAGCCGTCTTTCTCTGGGCATACCGTCGGTTTCTCGAACAAGAGAACTGGAACAACACCCTGGTGCTGGCCCTTGCCATGGCCGGAATGCTCTACAGCAAGTACCACGGCATACTTGTCATACTCTTCACAGTCCTTTCCTATCCCCGTCTCCTCGCCAAACCTAAGGCCTGGGCAGCTGTTCTGATTACTGCCGTACTTATGCTGCCCCACCTGTGGTGGCAGGTAGCCAACAACTTTCCGGCAGTACACTATCATCTCACAGCCCGCAGTTCCGGATTCAGCATCGGGGACATGCTGGGCTATCTGCCGGTACAGCTGGTAGTGTTCAATCCGGTGACTGTATATGCATTCATACGGATAATCATAGCCTCCCGCCATTCCAGGAACCAGTTCGAGAAGACATGCCGGTTCCAGGTACTCGGTTTCGTGATGTTCTTCTTCCTGATGACCTTGAAAGGCCATGTCGAGCCGCAGTGGACCGTTGCCGCATCGATACCGCTGATATTCATCGTATACTCGTACACCCTCGATTCGGTGAGACTCCAGCGGCTTACCACGAGTTGGATACTGCCGACCGTAGGACTGACAGCCTTGGCCAGAGTCCTGCTGCTGACTCCTGTGCTGCCGTCCAGTCTCGGATTCCACGGCAAACAGGCACAGTACGAAGTTCTCGCCTCAAAAACGGGAACCGAACTGCCGGTAGTATTCTGCAGTTCGTTCCAGAATCCCTCCCTGTTCCGCTATTTTATCGGTGGGAAATCCACCGCCTTGAGCTCCGTGACCACCCGTACCACTCAGTTCGATATCTGGAAGTGGGAAGAGCAATGGACAGGACAGCCGGTATGGATGGTCAACCGGGAGATGGACCGGATTGAACGCATCGGAGAATTCCAGTCGGCAAACCGTTTGGAAATAGAATACACCTTAACATCTCTGCCGCAGGACTGGCCGCATGTCCATCCTGGAGACAGCATAACTCTAGAATACGTCATATACAACCGCACCCCGTACGCAGTAGACCTGCGGCATCCCGAGCTGCCCCTTGAGCTCAAAGCCGTGTTCACAGAGCACAAGCGCCTTGCGCTGCAAAGCGGTGTCTCTACCAGTTCTGCGACTCTGCTACCAGCAGCCACAGAGGAGGCTCCCACAACAATTTCGGGAACATTCTCTTTCACTGTCCCCGAAATGGAACTGAGGAAAAATGTAAAACTGGGCCTCGTCCTCGACAACGGGAGATGCGCTCCGCTGCTTTCACCCCAGACTAAGGCAATCTACCATGATAATAGATAAGATACTCATACTCAAGTTCCTTAAATTCGGAGTAGTAGGTTGTTCCGGCATGGTCGTGGACTTCGGTGTGACATGGCTGCTCAAAGAGAAAGCCAGGCTCAACAAATTCATATCAAATTCCATAGGTTTCGTTCTTGCCGCTACCAACAACTACATCTGGAACCGCATCTGGACCTTCCACAGCGAGAATCAGGAC
>DWYD01000173.1 GCA_019118865.1 Candidatus Coprenecus merdipullorum
CTTCCGGAGTCTTGACGTAGCTCAGTGACCAGTCGCGGTGGTATCCCCACTGGTTTTCAGGCACTGCCATACAGGCTTCCCAGTCCCACTGAGTCACCTGCAGGTCCTTCACGGGGTCGGGCAGACGGCGCTCATACCCCGACTCATAGTCGCCCATCAGATGTCCGTTGCTGTCGAAATGCCGCTTGCCGTAGTCATCGGCCCTGAGACGGCTGTTGACCGTCACTCCGGGAACCAACTCCTTGAGCATCTTCTCCGCATGAGCCGTCCACCAGGCGTTCTTCTTTACGCTGGCGTCCCAGGTACCGTCAAACCAGAAGTCCTTGACACTCGGGTAGCGGGTAGCCAGCTCCCGCAGCTGGTTGTCGGTAAATTCTAAGAAACGGCTGAATGCCACGCTGTCCTCCGGAGTCTTTATGTCGTACCTCCAGTCCGGATGACTCCAGTCCATCACCGAGAAGTAGAAATGCACGTCTATGCCCTCCTCTCCGAAGGCGTCCACCAACTCGCCGAGAATATCCTTCCGGTATGGAGTACGGGCCACGGTATATTCCGAGTACTTGCTGGGCCACAGGCAGAAGCCCTCATGATGCTTGGTCGTGATCTTGACATACTTGACACCCATCTCCTTGAACATCCGGGCCCACTCGCGGGCATCGAAGTTCTCAGGATTCCACTGTTTCATCAGCTTCATCCACTCTTCCGAGGGCACGTCCGCCCATGACTCAAGCCACTCGGCGGCACCGTTGTAGGTCTTGCCGTCCCACACACCTCCGGGGATGGCGTAGAGGCCCCAGTGGATAAATGCCCCGAGGCGGTTGTCACGGAAGCGCTGCATTGCCGGATCCTGACGCTTGCCTATGCGGTCGGCGCCGTACTTCAGGGGGATTTCCTGCTCGGCGGAAGTCACGGCAAATCTCGCCAGCACTCCCTTATGGTCCGTAGGCCATACTCCGAGAGGCTCAATGAAGGGATCTGACGTAGCCTCAGTCACCCGCTGCGAATTGCTGATGCTGCCCCGCGGCCCGAAGACAGACACATCGAGCAGCTCCAGTCCGGAATAAGGATAATAGAAAATATAGTCTATGCGGTCGCGCTCATCGGCATCGGGGGTCCAGGTAAGGCGCTCTACGGGTATCAGGGGATTGTCGGCCGGAAAGGTAAATCCGGGATGGGACAATACGTCGGGGAACTGCTCGCGGTAGGTGTCAATGTATCCGGCATTGTCTAACATCAGGGGCACAGTCCAGGGGATGATGAGTCCGTTGTGGTCGTACAGGTCCTTGGTCTCCCAGGTCCAGTCCAAGTGGGACGGTTCGTTGAAGTCTCCGCCGAGGATGACGATTCTTCCCGCCTCGATGTCCTTCTGTGCGGCGGCGATGAACTCCCGGATGGCGTCGTCGCGCTGTGAGGCGTCATTGACCTGCAGCACCTCGAGGACGGTCTGCGGGATAGGAATCTTCTCCCAGGTGGAACCGTCGTAGCCTCGGACATTGTAATAGGCGTCATTGAGGTAGTCTAAATGGGCAGTGTACACCGCGATCTCCCGTCCGCCTATCTCCGAGACCATCCGGTAGATGCTGCCGTGGTCCCCGTTTTCCGGGAATACCGTAGTGGAGTCCGTAATCGGATGCCGGCTCAGCAGCCCGGAGTCGTAACTGTAGAACGAATAGTATTCCAGTCCTCTCTCCCGCAGCGAGGCCACTATCCGGTCGCAGAACCGTGTCCCGTGATAGTTGCGTACCTCGCTGAAAGTCACGAAATCCGGCCGCAGCCTCTCGATCTCGTCCACTATCGCGTCATATCCTCCAGGGACCATCGTTCCCTCCTGCCAGATATTCCACTGCAGGACAGTGAATTCCGTCTTTTGTTCCATCGCACCTGCAACTATCGGCAGGGAAATCAGAAAAATCAAAATTATCAGAATCTTTCTCATTTCAAATCTGTTTTTTTATGTCTTTTTATGTCGTCTGCAAATATAGAACAATATTCACTATCTTTGGCATCATGATCTGCATAGCATTACTGAACTGGAACGGATATGACGATACGGCTGAGTGCCTCGAGTCGCTGGCTGCGTCCACCTATGACGACTATTTCATAGTCCTGGGTGACAACGGCTCGCAGGACGGCTCACTCGACCGTCTGCAGGAACTGTGCAGCATCAGAGGATACGCCGTACACCGCACAAGGCTCGGAGAGGAGACATTTCCGGTTCCGGAACGCAGATACGTCATCCTCTACGACCTGCTCGAGAACAACGGATTCAGCCGGGCCAACAACATGATGGTCAGGTATGCGGCACATTACAGTCCTGAATATTTCCTGTTGCTGAACAACGACACGGTACTCGAGCCGGACTTCCTCTCCCGTCTGGTGAATTTTCAGAAACAGAGACCCCGGTACCGGATCATCACCCCTCTGATACACTATTACCGCGACAGGGACAAAATCTGGAACGGAGGTGGCAGGATACGCTGGGGACTGCGGAAATACTGGTACAAGGATATGCCGGCATCCAGGGTCAGAGAAAAGGAATTCATCGAATGCTCTTTCATCACAGGCTGCTGCATGATGTTCACCCCCGATGTCCTGGACAGTAACGGAGCGATCTTCACCGAACGGTTTTTCTACGGAGAAGAGGACTTTGAGCTGGCCCTGCGGATGAAGCGCCGCAAGGTACGGATGGCTTGTGTGACCGGCTCTGTCATATACCACAAGGTCGGGGCATCGGTTGGCCGTCACAATTCTAAGGCCGGTCCAGTCTACATCCACTACCTCAACCGCCTGATCGATGTACGGGATTACATGCCGGGACTATCCTACTCCCTCTTCAGGATTTACGTATGCGCCACCCTGGCCATGTACCTCAGGAAAGCCTTCAGATACTCTCCTGGACAGTCCCTGAAATTCCTGAGACAGCTCTGCCGCGATGCTGCAGGACGCTGCTCGGTGCCTAAAGAATACTGCCTCAAAATTTTCAGAGAAGGTGCACCTGTAGATATATACACCTAGTTACAAGTGTAAAAAATAAATATGTTATAAAATAGAATATTTATAACTAATTTGTTATTCTTCTTTTTGCGAAAACATGGCCGTATGCCTGAGCACCTTCGCATCGACATAGAAGACTATCTCCTCCGCGATATTGGTCAGATGGTCGCCGGTACGCTCGAGCTTGCGGAAGATGCTGCCGAGGCCCATGACCACCGGAAGCTCATCCGTATGCTCCCGGGCATACTCCACCAGGATGCTGTCGGAAGCGGCCTTGAGCCTATCCAGCTCGTCGTCCATGTCGATGACCGAGGAGGCCTTCGAGGGATTCTCGTCCATCAGGGAGGACTGCAGTCCGTTCATCATCTCCAGCACGATGTCGAACATCCGCTCCAGCTGGAGCCTGTCCACCAGGGCTGCGTCGAGTTTCTCCGCATCCGTCTCCTTGACGAAGCGGGCGATGCTGTAGGCGTAGTCCCCGATGCGCTCGAGGTCGCTGTTGATCTTGAGCATGGCCAGCACGAAGCGCAGGTCCACTGCCACGGGAGTGTAGAGGGCGATGAAATCCTCCACCTGAGTATCTATCTTGATGTCCTGGGCATCCACCAGGCGCTCGCGCACCCATATCTGCTGGGCTATATTGCGGTCCATGCCGAGCACCGCCTGCCGGGCCTGGTCCATCTGACTGTACACCATAGCCCACATGCGGTAGACCTCATTGCGGAGCTGGGTGAGTTGCTGATCTACGAATTTTACCATATCCTGTAATATTTTTGTCTGTTAACCGAAACGTCCTGTGATGTAGTTCTGGGTGGCCTCCTTGTGAGGATTCGTAAAGATAGTCTTTGTATCGTCATACTCGACCATCTCACCCATATAGAAAAATGCCGTCCTGTCGCTGACCCTCGCCGCCTGCTGCATGTTGTGCGTGACGATGACGATGGTCACCTGACTGCGCAGCTCGCTGATCAGCTCCTCCACCTTGGCCGTCGATATCGGGTCGAGGGCCGAGGCCGGCTCGTCCATCAGCAGCACCGAGGGGGACACGGCCATGGCCCGGGCGATACAGAGCCTCTGCTGCTGGCC
>DWYD01000174.1 GCA_019118865.1 Candidatus Coprenecus merdipullorum
CATTATCTCCGAATAGATGACCATGTCCCGGGCATTTAAGCGGCGCTTCCGGCGGACTTCAGAGACGGCAGACGCAGGCCTGGTAACGGCAGGCTCGGTAACAGCAGGTCCAGTAACGGCGGGTCCAGTAACGGCGGACACTGGGACGGCAGGCTCAACATTCTCCATCCGGTAAGGATCCTCAGTCAGGTCCCTGCCATCAACAGGGGCGAATTCCCTCTGCACATCCCTGGTTTCCAGAGATTCCTGAGCGTCCTCAAGGTCTGGAAGATCTGTCTTCTTCCATCTCTCACGCTGTTTCTTCTTTTTGTCGCGCTCCAGCAACGCCGGGACCACGAACACCAATATTGCTATGACGATACTTAGCCAGTCCATACCGGAAATTTATTACAATTGACAATCTGTTCACTGAATGACTTCACGAGAACCGGCACATCTCCGGACCGAAATACTGCCCGCATTGCTTTCCACGCTGTTCACTGCAATCCCATACGGTCGTTTCTCCAGCCAATCCTGCCGATAATCAGTCGCAAGATATAAAAAATATTGAACATATCCGTAAATTTCCTCAAATATAGGTCTGTTCTGGTACCGGCATTTTCCACAAGGCCATCAGACGCAGACAGAATCGGGTTCGTTCTATCCGGACGCAAGCAGGCCGAAATGGGTTCACCTGCGCAAACCGGGGGGAAAGTGAACCGGTTTCGCGGGAATCCTTGGCACTTTCCACCGCGATGCCAGGGCAGGATGCCTCCGGAGGGCCCTCTGCAGTAGTCCGCATTGTGCAACCATGGGAAAGTGAACCGTTTTCCCGCGTTTTCGGTACACTTCCCCCTGTGGGCATGGAAAGGCGGCGGCAGGAACACCGTCCGTGCCGCCGCACACCATTAAAAACAATCTTAACTTGCCCGTCTCTCTCTAGAACCACCAGCGCATACCAAGCGATGCTCCGAGGTTCAACCCCGGTTTGCAGTCCTCCGCGGATCCTGCGGCAACGGCATGCAGATGCCGGCCTCCATGCCACGATGGCAAGAAGACCGGCAAGTGACACGACACCGATGCTTAAAACGTCAGTGCCAGGCCGATGCCGCCGGAAGGGGTCACAAAACTAAGGTTCACCGGGTGGAAATTTACGGATGTCTTCATCCTCGACATTCCCACGAAATACATCGGGATGCTCGCCAGCACCGCCGCACATCCCAGAGCTATGCCAGTTGCGACCAGCGACTGACGAACGATGATAGGCGCCGATGACGGGGACTGCGGAGGAACGCAGGCCCATGCAAAGGAACCTACAGCCACCACCGCCCCGACCGAACTCGTCCAGATTGCGGCGTTGAACACCTTCTTACCGCTACGGTAGTAACGGTAGTTCTCCTCGGGCATGTAGTCCGCCGCCGTCGACAGTGTCAGCTTGACTCCTTCCGATGTGTAAACGTTCCCGTTCCTGTAATCCAGACCGGATCCCGTGACGGGCCCGGCATACTGCGCCGATGCCGTAAGACCTGTGACGGCAACCAGCAAAATGATCATTGATAATCTTCCCATTTTTCCAATAGTTTATCTTTATAATACTGTCTTGTCGCTTCAAGTACCGCATCGAACTCCTCCTGTTCCAGCACCAGAGTCCAGGTACCGTAAGGGAACTCTTCCCCTGAATCGTCCCCTGTCAATCCTTCAGCCTCCATCTCCCAGTTGCTCTCCTCCAGATAATATCTGCGCAGGGGAGCATTCATAAGCTCGTCAAACATGAATGTCTCCTCACCCTCACCGGAACGCACTACCAGGCGATGGTAGTTGCCCAAAACCGTGAAGCGGTCTTCAGCCTGGCCATTCGCAAGAAGGGTATTTTCTCCTGCAGGACACACCGTTTCCGGAGACCAGCGCGACTGGAAAACCAGCTCATACTCCGTGCGGTTGTCGATCCTGAAAGTGTTTTCCGGAGAGTTGTCCCTATAAAAACTCGCTACGCACGAGGTAAATACGGCAAGGCCCGTGATAGGAACCGCCAGCTTCAGCATTGCCTTCAGAATCCTGTTCATGACAGCCCCTCCTTTTCTACGGATATTATCCCCTTGTCTTCCAGATCACGATAATACTCCACCGTCTCGTCTATGACCGCATCGAACTCCGCCTGTTCCAACACCAGGGTCCAGATACCGTGAACATATTCCTGTCCCCGCCATTGTTCCATGGAGATCACCTCAATGTCCCAGTTACCCTCATTGCAGATAAACGAGCTCAACGGATCACCGCTGTAACGGTAGAAGCCGAAAGACAGGCGGCCCTCATCCGTGGTTATGCGGATACGGGTCCAGTCCTTCCCGTAGCCGTCCGTGAACAGCCAGTCGAAACCTGCGGACACGCTCTGCCTGTCCAGAAGGGTACTCACGTGCGGGGGACATTTCAAAGTGCTGCCACGTTCATTCTCGAACACTATTTCGTATTCCGTATTGTTTTCCAGATAGAATTCATTGCTGAGGGAATCTATTGACGACTGGAAGCACGATGTCACCAGCGCCAGGACGAAAAGAAGACATGCCAACAAGGCCGTTTTTTTTATACCAGTTCCCATATGTTCCAGATTCTTTTTCAAAGATAGGAAATATTACGGCTATGGCAAAACAGTTGCCCCCGGGATAAACACTGAATAGTCATAATCGAATGTCCAAACCCTCTTCTTGCCAGAATCGAAATCAGATGCTGTCCATTCTCCGTACTGTTCACTGAAAAGCACTTCAGAGCCGTCAAGAATAGCTCTTGCAATTATTAACTGGTTTTGATTTGCGACATTGAATACCACCGGAGCTATTTCTTCCACGTCAACGATATCCATGATATCAAATGCCTTTCCATTGTTGTAAGGAAGGCGAGCTATTGTAACACTTTGTCTAGGCAACAAAGGATACCCAGCATTTAAAAACCTCCTATCACTTATAGTCACTGGCAATGAACCTTCTTCGATTGTATCCATCCACTCGCGGTTGACCTGTATATATATAATCTGGTCCGTATGGTTTCTGAATACCCATTCCCCAATCTTATCAGCTTTGTCATAATTGTCATCATATTCTGCAAAAATCATTTCAATTTTTGTGGATTCAGATGGGTACAATGATGACAACTTGTTCCTGAATTCCATCACATCATCTACATTGTTGGTCATCGCTGCGAAGATCTGCTGCTTATCCAAAAGTTCAGCCCTATAAATATCCCAAATAACATCTGGCTTGAAAAAGTAATCTTCAGAACCAGGATAAAGAGTATTATTGTCTATGGAATAATATTTTTCATACTGGTGTATGTATCCCATTGAATATCCCCACATTTCTCCTACTTCACATACACCGTTATCTGACATTGAGCCATCTCCGTAAGTTGTACTATGATCTTCTGCCCAACAATTAACAATATAACCTATATACCTATTCCAATAATTATATCCTACTTGCTCATAATGAGATGCATGTGACATCTCATGACAAACTGTTCTATAGACAATTTCTGTATCATTGCTTTGAGTTGATATAAATAAATCCGGTAAAAACCAACCAATAATACTTCCGGGAATATCTAACCAATCAAACATGCCAAACAATAGTCCCGATGGAACTGATACATTTGACATATGCGGTATCATTATAGCCGAACTCCAAGTCCTATTACTGAGACACCATATTGTAAGATCTGAGGGAGGAGGTGTAACCCCATTTGTTTGGCACAATCCATAATATTCCCACGCAGCATTGTTCACTGTCGCCCATGCCCATGCATCACTGTCAACATCAATATCTCGCGATATCCCGTATCTCGTTTGAAATCCCATATTGTGATTGGCTGCCGCAATGATTGCCCAATTACCCCATATCTTAAATCCTTTTGAATTTTTAAATACCATTGCATAATGTACATTGGTACGGTACTTCTTATTAATGACGTAATCTCCGTTTTCATCCGTATAAGCCGTGGCCCATTTTATAAAATTGTGGACCCTCACTTTTACTCCCTTGATAGGAACATAGCTGGATGTTTTTGTATCCTTTACCCTGAAACGCCCACTAGGATACTCTGCAGAAGCTCTTACTGTAGGCGTATCTTCCCATAAACTGTCCACTCCTGCTATTTCGTATGCGATTTTTTCCAGTTGTTCTGCATCAATGTCATTACCAGACCTAGTTAATGGCAAATCTAAAGGAACATGGCAATATTCAATAATTTCATATTGAATATCTGGAAATACATAGTCCGGCTTAACGGTTGTATACTGCCATGTTATCTCATTTTCAGGGATAGAAGGGTCATGATAATATTCACCTTCCTGCAATATCTCATAATCCATAGGATAATCGAACAATTCCAGACCTTCTTCATCAAGCAAATAGGAAAGTTCCACGGAATCTGCCGGGAGGAAACGCACATACAAATCAGTTACTGCAAGTGTTGCCGCTCCTTCCGGCAAAAGAGAATCTGCCGCTTCTTGCATTATTTCTATTGAATAGGGATTGGTCATCCTTTCCCCAAGCACAATAATTCCTGATACCGGTTCCATATTGGTAGAACCAGACTTTGTCTCCATTTCTTCTTCATTAACCGAATTTTCCTCACTTGATAAAAAATCGTGGGTACAAGATGACAAAGACAATATAAGGGCAAGTAGAAAAGTAGTTTGTTTTCTCATAGTCTCTTCAGTCTCTTCGAAAAAAGAAGTTGATTGTTTAAATGTTGAAAACTCCCTCGTATTCCCCTGAGGGGCCTTCAAGGGTCAAGGTAAAGGCACCCTCACCGATACCGGAGAGGTCATAGGAGTACTCCAGGCCGTCGGCAGGCAAGCTCGAGATGTAGACTGGAGAGCCCATGCTGTCGGACACCGTAACGCTGTAAATGCCTGAGGAGGAAAAGCTGACCCTCAGGACTTCATGGCTGATGGACGCTTCGGGGACTTCGATCATACTGTCAATGTATTAACCACTATGGATACTTTCCGGAAATCTTGCCTATAAATAAATTCCACATGGCGGACGATGCCAGAGGATCTCCTACAAAAACCGGATGCCTCTCTATATCTGTCAGGAAACAATGATATGCGCTCTCCTCCGGTATAAACTCGTTTGACTTCGCAAAACTTCCGGTCACATCTATCAATACGGCGTTATGGTAGTTGCGTACTGTAAGTTGCGAGAGTATTTCCGGCACTTCTTCCGATGAAGGAGAGAATACGACAAGCATTTCGTACAGACCGGACCTCTCTGACAGACTATAAAGAGTATCAAGATATTCCAACTTACTGATACGGCACGAGCCACATTCAGCATAATCGTAATATACCAACAGTAATGGAGAAAGGCTATCCTGTTCTTTGTATAAGGATGTCTTCCCGGCTTTCACCACTATCATGTCAGAGGGCAATACCAGCTGTGCCCCATACATCTCACGTAACACTTTTTTGGTTGATGTTGAAATACAGCCGCATGCCAGTATGAAGGACATGAAAATGATTGGCATTCCATATTTTACCCCTGCATCCATTCTGACAGATCATAGATACGGAACAGCTCCTCCTCGAAACTCAGGGTTGTGACGCGGCCTGTCCATGGATCCAGCACAAAACGGTCCACATAGGGGATCGCATAGCTAGCCTGAGGACGGAAGGACTTGTCCATCACAACCATCCTGTAGGAATACATGTCCGGAATGTAGGTCCCTTCCTCATACTCGAAGTCGTAGTAGCACAGAAGAAGGTTGTCTCCCAGGTCATACATCACATAGGTCCCATGATACTCCAGACCCTGTTCCATCTCTGACACCTCTTCCGGCGTGTGCTCGATATAGACTCGCTTCAGAAGGCGTCCGTCAGACAGGCTGTGCACATATATGACCGGGAGGCTCAGACCGTAGATGTACACCAACGTGGAATCGCAGCTCACCAGGGAATTAGTCTGAAGGTCCGGCACATATATGGGACTGTTCTCCACCGACGCATTGTAGTCCGCGTCCCAGCCCTCCAGATACGTCCTGGTTCCGCTCTCTGCATCGTAGAAATAGTACCGGTTGTTCTCAGGATTGCACAGGTAACGGCCGCCTCCAAGGTAGTTCACCTCGCGCATGCCGGTACCCAGGTCCAATTCGGGGCGGATCTCCGTCCCGCCAGACTGGAGGTCGGTACGGTAGGTATAGTAACGCCCCAATGAGAAATCCAGGACCCTGTACGTCAGCACGTCGTCCTCCAATGGCAATACCTGAAGGACGGCCGGGCTGAGAAGTTCTTCGGGACCACGGCCGAACTTCCCGGCACGGCACACCTCCCGACCGGAATCATCAAACACCGCAAAGACATCGCCGCTGCTGTCTCCTCGCGGGTCCAGACGCACCAGCCAATAGCCGGGAACACGTTCATAAGAGCCTATCCTGACCTTGAAAGGGTCATATGGCTGTTCCTCGCACGATATCTCTACGGAAGGGGACAGGGACTTTATGACCATGTAGTCCTTGTCCGAACACCCCGACACAAGTACAGACACCGACAGGACAATGCATGGCAGTATCCATCTGTTTGTATTTCGTTTTTTCATACACTATGCGGACTTAACTATGCTGCCGGATCTATTATTCCTGGATCAGGTGATGTAACCGTCTCATCCAACCCCTTGTAAATACATATACGGCTGTTACCAACACCAGAGCCGTAACGTCTTATACACTTTCCGCAATCGTAATAAGTACGCTTTACTTTATCCGTTGGATCATATTCAGATTGGGAGAAACAATCCACTATGCTACCCTCATCATCTGATGCTACCGCACTCAATGCAGCCGCATTTGCGTCAATAAAGCTATTTGTCCTGGCTCCTGCCCCCCACACGGAGATTGCACTTAAAAGACAAATTGATGATATTGTGATGGCTATAATATTCTTTTTCATAATACTGAGTTTTTTAATGATGTAAAATATTCTGACACTCTTCCACATAATTTGAATCCGATATCAGACTGGAGTTGATACGATGATGCCTAAACGCATGCATAGACAGCCACTTGACTGTGCGTCACATTATTACTGCCCTTATGAAGTGCCAGGTCCACAATATCCTGGTGAATGGCTTTGAAATGAAGTTTTTCATAATTTATCTGTTTATTGTATACAGAAAACTCCCTCGTATTCCCCTGAGGGGCCTTCAAGGGTCAAGGTAAAGGTACCCTCACCGATACCGGAGAGGTCATAGGAGTACTCCATGCCGTCGGCAGGCAAGCTCGAGATGTAGACTGGAGAGCCCAAGCTGTCGGACACCGTAACGCTGTAAATGCCTGAGGAGGAAAAGCTGACCCTCAGGACTTCATGGCTGATGGACGCTTCGGGGACTTCTACGATGCTGCGGGTCCTTACGTCGATTGATTTGAGGTCAATTTCCCGGACGATATCGTCATCACCGAGCAGAGTGATCGGCAAAACAGACATCAGGGTTAAAGTTGTAATCAATAATTTTTTCATATTGTCATTGGTTTTTGCCTCTCAAAAATATAAAACTGCTCTGCAACAACCAAAAATAAAAATTCACACACCGGATCGCATTACATGCTGATTATCAGCACATAACATGAGACCGCTGCGGGAAGTGTGAGTCACACCCCCGATAAAGACGCCTTGGAAAGCCGTCTGACGGGGGTTTGTGAAAAAATTTATTGCAGCTTTTCGTTGAGATACTTTGCCAGGCTCTTGCCGATTCCCATTTTACGGGCCAGCCGGGTCTTCCTGGTGCTCAGATTTGTCTCGCTGATATCAAGAATAGCGCATACCGTCCCACTGGGGTAACCCAGGCAAGTCAGCATGATCAGATACCTGTCTTCTTCCCTAAGATCCGGGAACTCTTCGAACAGGTTGTCCAGAAAACCGGGATAGATGGAATTGAGTACGGTCTCGGCATTTGAGTACGAGTTGCTGTCTGTTATGAACTCCTTTGCTATGTCAGCAAATCTTTCCATAAGGTTGCTGTCGTTGCTTTTGTGAATGTCATAGGCGTCCATGATCTTCCGCATCGCACTGTAGGTAAGGCTGAAATACCTTTTCAAACCGTCATTGGAGACTGCCTGGGCCGAAAGCTGCCTGCTTAGATTGTCGGCCAGGGCCCTTTGAGAGGCTATCTCGGCTTTTTGCCTTCTCAGCATTCTGTGTATACGGTAAAAAACCGTGATGACTGCTGCCGCTCCAAGGAAGACTACCAGAATCAGAAACACTATGCTCCTTTGGCGCTTAAACAAGTCTGACTCCAGTCTGTAATTCTCCGCTTTCAGCTCTGACTCCAAAAGATGCTTGTCGTAGTTATCCTTGAGTATGCCGAGTGCCGTTCTTTCTATCATGGCCCGGTTTTCCCAAAACTTTGCCATGTCGCCTTCAAGCCTGGCTATGTCCGCGTACCTTGAGAACATCATTATGCTGTCCGTACGATCTGTGACGGAGACAAGTCCGCTGACATACCTTGCGGAATCGGCATCTCCCGTACTGACATACCCTTCGACAAGTTTGTGCAGCAGACTTTTATAGAGACCCTCCTCGGCAGGACCGCAGGGAGCGTCTCCATATTCCGAGAGGACTTCTCTGACCGTGTTTATAATGCCGTCTGCATCGTTTTCCATCTTATAATAATGGCATAGCAAGTCAGACGCGGAAAGGCCGCAGAGACGGTCTTCGTATTGTTCTGACATGGAAAGTGCCTTTTCCAGATGCGGCAGCGCCTTTTCGGAGGAATCCACCATCAGCATTCTTGCGAGGGTGACATGGGCATACATGACACGCTCCGGCAATCCGGCTTCTTCAAAGCAGCACAGAGCTTTCCGGTATCTGGCTACGGCAGCGGAATCATTGACCAGGTTTGTCTGGTACAGCATGCCTATTTCTGTATTGATCAGCCCGAGTTGCTCAAGGTCACCGCCACGCTCGAATATCGGTTCGGCCTCCTTGTAGGCTGCCATCGCCCCTTCGCTGTCCCCGCGCTCTGAGAGTACTGCCCCCTGCATCATCAGTGCACGTGCGAGCCTGCTGTCAGGCCCCTTGCGGCGGTAGTAGCCCGCTGCCTTGATTATGGCGGTATCCTCCGCCACGGGCAGCCAGCATTTGTACCGCGCTTCGGTCATCAGGAGGGTGTAGTCGGCACGCTCACGTCCGCGCAGCGAGGAGGCTACGGTGCTGTCCAGCGTCAGAAGGGTGTCAAGGGCGGCCTCAGGCCGGAACATCATCAGAGAGTCGGCCGCTGTCAGGACGGGCTGCACCCGGCTGCCGCGGTACGTGCAGGAAGCCGGCAGCAGCAGAAGCACTGCCGCCAGAAGAATGTACCGTTTATATTTGTCCTGACCTCTGCCCACTGCGTGGATTTTACTTGAAATAACCGGCAGCCTTATCCTTGTCGCATTCTATCTGCATGCGGAGTTCCTCCATCGAGGAGAAACGCCTTTCCTCCCTCAGGCGGTCGATAAACCGGATACGGATGTCTAGGCCGTAGATATTGTCATTGAATCCCAAAATATGGGTCTCGATAGTACGTGCATTTCCGGCGCCTACCGTGGGGCGCGTTCCTATATTGCACACACCTCCATAATTCCGGCCAAGAACTTCCACCTCCACGGCATATACCCCATCGGCAGGTACTGTTTTCAGAGGTTCATAGAGTGCCATGTTGGCCGTTGGGAAACCCATAGTACGGCCAAGCATATTGCCGGATACTACCACCCCGTGCAGGGTATAGCGGTATCCCAGCATCTCGGCGGCTGTCCTGACGTCTCCGGCGGCAAGAGCATTGCGTATCTGGGTCGAGCTGACCTTACGGTCTCCGCAGTGTACTTCCTCGACTATCCTGGTCCTGAGTCCGACAGAAGCCGCCAATGCAGCGAGTTCCTCCCTCGAGGCAGTGGAAGAACGGCCCAGACGGTGATCATAGCCAATGACAAGAGTATCTACGTGGAAATGGTCCACGAGATACTCTTTCATGAATTCAACAGTACTCAGTTGGCTGAAATCCCGCGTAAAGGGAATCACGTAGAAACGGTCGATGCCGAAAGCATGAATAAGCTCCTTCTTTTCTTCAAGGGTATTGAGCAGGCGGAAAGAGGAGGCGTCCTGCTGGAGTACGTTGCGCGGATGCGGCCAGAATGTGACTACTGCACTCTCCTCGCCTTCTGCCCGGGCCGTATCCTTCAGCACCTGAAGTACGGCCCGGTGTCCGGCGTGCACCCCGTCGAAGAAACCTGTGGCGGCTACAACCATCTTACGAGTTCCAGGTCCTGACGGTGAGGCAGGAGGTCGTTCTTGGCAAACACTCTGGCCGTCAGATAGTACACTCCTGTCGCTGTGGGAACGAGATGGCATACGTAGCGGGCAGTGCCATCGGAACCCGACTCGTAGTCGAAGGTGAAGCACTTGCGCACATGGTATACGCCCTTGCGGTCCTGCTCTGCCCATACCAGCTCGACTCCTATGTCGTTTGGATTGATGTCACCGAGGAAGAGCTCTACTTCGAAAGTACGTTCCTTGCCGAGCATAGGCTGATCGTTGGCATCGGTCGGACGGACATAGTCCTTAATCTCGATATGCTGCCAGCTGTGGCGGATGTTCTTCTTCCAGAAGGCGATCTCCTTGGCCACGGCACATCCGTCGGCATTGAGTTTAAGAGTCCTCTGATACAGCGGCATATAGTACTTATCGAGATAGTCATTGAGCATCCTGTTGGTGGTGAAGTTGGATGCCACCTGGGCTATGGTGTTCTTGATATACTTGATCCACTGGGTCGGAACGCCTGTCTTCCTGTCCCTCTCATCGTAGAAGCCGGGAGCTATCTCGTTCTCTATGATGTTGTAGATGGTGGCTGCGTCCAGCTCGTCCTGGAAGTTCTGGTCATCGTAGGTACGCTCCATGGGGAGGGCCCAGCCGGCGTCCTTCTTGTAACCCTCGATCCACCAGCCGTCGAGCACGGAGAAGTGCATCACGCCGTTCATGGCGGCCTTCTCGCCGGAGGTACCGGAGGCCTCGAGAGGACGGGTCGGGGTGTTCATCCACACGTCCACTCCCTGCACGAGGGCCTTTGCCAGGTTCATGTCGTAATTCGGGACAAAGACTATCTTGCCGATGAACTGAGGCATCTTGGAGATTTCCACGATACGCTTGATGAGGTCCTGCCCTGCCTTGTCGGCTGGATGGGCCTTACCGGCGAAGATGAACTGCACGGGACGCTCGGGGTCATTGATGATCTCGTTGAGCCGGTCCAGGTCCCTGAAGAGCAGATGGGCTCTCTTATAGGTGGCAAAACGGCGGGCGAAGCCGATGGTCAGCACGTCGCTGCGCAGGGTGTCCATGATGGTCACTATCTGGTGAGGCGAGTAGTGACTGGAGATATCGGTGTTGGAAATGCGTTTCTTGACCACCTCTATCATCCTGGCGCGGAGTTCACTGCGCACGTTCCAGATGACCTTGTCGTCCACCGAGTAGATGCCGTCGAAGCACTTCTTGTCGTATTTGTGAGCGGCGAAGTCGGCGCCGAAGACCTTGGCATGGATCTCTTTCCACTGGGGAGCGGTCCATGTGGGATAGTGTACTCCGTTGGTCACATAGCCTATGTGCAGCTCCTCGGGGAGGTAGCCGGGCCACAGGCCGCCGAGTATCTGCTGGCTGACCTTGCCGTGCATCCAGCTTACGCCGTTGACCTCCTGGGAGAGGTTGCAGGCGAGGTTGCTCATCGAGAACTTCTCGTTATGGTCCAGAGGATTGATCTTGCCGAGGGCCATCATGGTCTCCCAGTCTATCTTCATCCTCTGGGGGTAGTGGTTCATATAGGTTCTCAGCAGATCCTCGCTGAATGCGTCATGTCCGGCGGGTACAGGGGTGTGGGTGGTGAAGAGTGACGAGCACCTTACCAGCTCGACTGCCTCGCTGTAGGTGTATCCGGCAGCCACGTACTCGCGCAGGCGCTCGAGTCCGATGAAAGCGGCGTGCCCCTCGTTGCAGTGATATATGTCGCACTGGATACCGAGGGTACGCAGGGCCCTGATACCGCCGATACCCAGCAGGAGCTCCTGCTTCAGACGGTTCTCCCAGTCACCTCCGTAGAGATGGTGGGTGATCTGACGGTCCTCGGGCAGGTTGTCCTCGAAGTCAGTATCGAGCAGATAGAGTTCCGTGCGGCCTACGTCCACCCTCCATATCTTCGCGTGTACTGTACGTCCGGGGAAGACTATCGACACCATCTTCCAGTTGCCGTTCTCGTCCCTGACGGGCATGGCAGGAATCTTGAAGAAGTCCTGAGGCTCATAGTCGGCCACCTGGTCTCCCTGTGCTGTCAGCCTCTGGCTGAAATAGCCGTAGCGGTAGAGCAGGCCGATACCGGTCATTTTGACCCTCATGTCGCTGGACTCCTTGAGGTAGTCACCGGCGAGGATACCCAGACCTCCCGAATAGATCTTCAGGGAAGTGTCCAGGCCGTACTCCATGCTGAAATAGGCTATCGAGGGGGAGGGACGGTCGTTCTTGCCCTCCATATAGGTCTTGAAAATCTCTGTCACGGCATCCAGACGGGCCAGGAAATCGGTGTCGGCCTCCAGCCTCCTGTAATCGTCGAGGGTCAGACGGTCGAGCAGGGCGATGGGGTTCTTCTCGCACTTCTTCCACAGCTCTGGATTGATGCTCATGAACAGGTCCATAGCTTCCTGGTTCCAGCACCACCACAGGTTCTTGGAGATGATGTCCAGGTAGCGGAGCCTCTCGGGCATCACGCGGGTGACTATGATACGGCTCCACGAAGGACGGTTGACCTCGATACGGTGATAGTTCTGCACCTGGTCTTCCTTGTATTCGGGATAAGCGCCCATTGCATGAACCACACGGTCCAGAGCCAGGGAGTATGCCTGCTTGTAATAGTAGATATTGTGCTTCCACAATGCAATCTCCGATACCTCCACGGCATTTGCACGGCAGAGTTCCATTGCATCAGGAGAGAGCTGAGTCATCTCTATGACCTGCTTGAGAACAGTGTCCACCACCTGATCATAGTTGGAGTCGTTGCGTGGCACAATGGTTATCGAGGGATGAGCCGCATTGTAATGGCTGCGTACCCAGAGACCGAAACCTGCCAGTGTAGTGGTTACAGTAGGCACACCGAACGCCAGAGACTCCAGAGGAGTATATCCCCACGGCTCGTAATATGACGGAAATACTGTCAGGTCCATTGCCATCAGCAGGTCATAGTACTTCCGGTTCAGGACTCCGTCGTCTCCATTGAGGTACGAGGGCACATATATGACCTTGACCTTGCTTCCGGGACGGTTGACCAGTCCCAGTGCCTTCATTCTATTGAGGATAATGTCACTGCCCGGCTCATTGAGGACATGGGTGCTGAGACACTGATAGCTGGAGTTCGCACCGTCACGTGAGAGTTTTGCCGTCAAGTCCTTGTCCGGACCGTTATGACCGGCGGGCACCATTATGAAAGCGACCACCGTCCGGCCGTTGTAACTGGAGTTGGCAAGCCTGCCGAGCACGTCCAGGTATGCGTCTATACCCTTGTTCTTATACTCATAACGGCCGCTGATACCCATAATGAAAGCATCCGAGCAATCCTCCCCGCACATGGCCGAGGCCAGGTCCAGAAGGATGCCGCGTCCTTCGGCAACAGCCTCAGCTCTCTTGTCCTTGGGAGGCAGTATGCTGTTGTCGAAACCGTTGGGAGTAATCAGGTCCACCTTCTTGCCCAGCAGACGCTCGCACTCGGTAGCAGTGATGTCACTGACAGTAGTGAATACGTCTGCGTTGACGGCAGCACATCTCTCGAGAGAGTGCTTGGCCATTACGTTGTAGTAGCGGGCCTTTTCATCTGCGTTGCAGTTGTTCAGTGTCTCGTACAGAGGCACATTGTTGCATGCCAGGCAGCGGCCCACGACTGTGGCGTGAGTGGTGAAGATAGTGCCTATGTGGGCATTGATGCTCTTGAGATAGAGGATACCTGCTCCGGTCATCCACTCGTGGAACTGAGCCACAACGCGGTGATGAGGCTGGAGGTTGAACTGTACGAAGCTCTCTATCACCTTTCCGGCGGCATAACCGAAAAGAGCGGCCTCGATGAAGTCCCACTGTCCTGAGAGGGAATCCAGCTTGAACTTCTCCCACAGGGATGTGAATATCTCATTTTTCTTGGAAATAAACTGCGAGAAATCCACGAGGATGGCAATGGGTTTTCCAGGAATATTCCAACGACCTACCCTTAGACGCAGTCCTTCCTCTGCTGCGGCAATTCTCCAAGTCCGGAAAAGAATCGGGTCCTCTGTAAATTCCGGATTCTGGGCGGTGTCCACCCATACATCCGGCCCGATGTGGATATGATTGCTGCCCAGTTCCTCGGAAAGATTAAGGGATTTGGTAGCCAATACGGTATGGATGCCTCCTACCTTATTGCAGACTTCCCAGCTTGCCTCGAACAGATAGTCGGGCATCACAACTTTTTCAGTACTCATAAAATGTCTTGATGTTGGTAACGGATATTATTCTTGTTTCAGACGTCCGTCGATCCTCAGCATAAAGTCACTTAAAACGTTCATGTAGTTGATAAATGCCTCATACGGGGTGTCGTACGGATTGAAATAATTGTGCACGGCTCCGTCTGAGAAGAACTTGGTACACATGTAGTAGAAATGGTCGCTTTCCTGCAGTTTCAGGAAATCCTTGGCAATCTTCGGGTCCTCGGTAGCCGTAACCTTGTCGATAAGCGAATAGAGCTTTGAGGACGCATCGTTCTGCAGTTCGTTGCCGAGCCAGGCGGTGGTGTCTCTCTCCTCATCGGCCCAGGAGATGGGGAACGGCACGTTGAGAGGAGCTACGGGCTGATGCTTCTTGATCACCTGCTGAGGGGTGCAGAACTCAAAACCGGTCTGCGAGAGCACGGCCTCGGGAAGGGCGCGGAAGAACTCGAAGATGCCGGTGGAAGCATTCTGATGCTCACCGAATGTCTCATAGTCCATGAAGAGGTTGATAACCTCTCCGTCCCGGATGGAATCGGTCAGCCATGACACGTATTTGCCGGCATCCACAGGCCACTTGTCCCAGGACTTGTCGGAGAAACGGAATGCGATGTCGTCGCTCAGGCTGAAATTGCGGAGCAGAAGCTTGAGCTTGGGATTGATTGCGTTGGTATAGACATAGTTGGGGGATTTCCATCCCAGGATGTGCTTGGCACCCTCTGTCAGCATGCAGGTAAAGCCCATCTTGCTGACTGCAGCTCCTATCTCATCGGAGTAAATCAGCTCGGTGTTTCTGAAGGTCTTGGGCTTCTTGCCGAAATGCTTGGCTATGAGGGCAGAATGCAGCTTTACCTGCTTCTCGAACTCCGCGGGAGAGAAAAGAGAAGCCAGTGTATGCGAGTATGTCTCACCAATAAACTCAACGCAACCGGTGGCAGCCAGGGCCTTGAAGCTGTCAAGCACCTCAGGGGCGTAGGCCTCGAACTGCTCTATCACGGAACCGGAGATGGAGAAGGCCACCTTGAATTTCTTACCGCAGGCGGCTATCACCTCCAGCAGGAGCTTGTTCATGGGCAAGTAGCACCTCTCGGCCACGCGGCGGAGAATAGTCCTGTTGGCGAAGTCATCGTAATAGTGGTGGTCGTTTCCTATATCGAAGAAACGGTACTGTCTGAGACGGTCAGGCTGATGAACCTGAAAATATATGCAGATTGAAGGTTTTGTTTCCATAATAATGTGCTTTTAATCCAATGTTGACAAATAAACTTGTTTGATTTTCTGTGCTGCGTTGTTCCACTTGAGAGTGTTGACCTCCTCCAGTCCGCAGCGGGACGACATATCCGCGATGGCGGGATACTTGAGAAGACCGTAGATGGCATCGGCCATGGCATCGATATCCCAGAAGTCCACCTTGATGGAGTGTTTCAGGACCTCAGCCACACCGGACTGCTTGGAGATGATGGTGGGCACTCCCGTCCTCATGGCCTCAAGGGGAGAGATACCGAAAGGCTCCGACACGGAAGGCATCACATAGACATCGGAGATGGCGAACATCCTCTGAACGTCAGCCCCGCGGAGGAAGCCAGTGAAATGGAACCTGTCGGATATGCCCAGTTTGGCGACGCGGCGGATCGAGCGGTTGAGCAGGTCTCCGCTGCCGGCCATCACGAAACGCACATTCTTATAGTATTTGAGAACCTTGTTAGCGGCCTCGATGAAGTACTCCGGTCCTTTCTGGAAGGTGATGCGGCCCAGGAAAGTGACCACCTTCTCAGGGACACCGCGGTGTACGTCAATGTCATTCCGCCCGCTGAAATCCACGGCATTGTGGACCGTCACCACCTTATCGGGAGAGATACCGTAACGGTTTATGACGATGTTGCGGGTAAGGTTGCTGACGGTGATTACCTTGTCCGCAGCCTCCATACCCATCTTCTCGAGGGCGTAGACCTGAGTATTGACATTCTCTCCTGTACGGTCAAACTCGGTGGCATGGACATGCACAACCAGCGGCTTGCCTGTCAACCTCTTTGCGGCCACTCCAGCTGCGTAGGTCAGCCAGTCATGCGCATGAATGATATCAAAATCATTCTGCAGGGCTATGGTGCCGCCGACGAGAGCATAGCGGGCTACCTCCTCCATGAGGTTGGTACCGTACTTACCGGAGAATTTATATTTCTGCTTAAAATTGATTTTAAACTCCCTGGCCTGGCTGTGCCGGTCTTCCTCCACCATCTCGGTGAAATCCTGAGGATCGACATACGGCACCAGATTGGAACCTATCCTGAGGAAATTGATCCTCTCCAGGAAATCCATGGGACTGCACTTGATGTCGGTAGCCTCCACATCACTGGCGTTGATGATACGGGCCACCCGGCCATCCTCGTCACCGGATGCGGACGGCATTACGAAAAGTACGTCCACATCATTGTTGGCCAAGCCCCTGACCATGCCGTAGCAGGCCGTTCCGAGTCCGCCCGAGATATGAGGCGGGAACTCCCATCCGAACATTAATACTTTCATATCTCCTCCGTTTTATATTTGTTTACAAGGTATTCGGAACGAAGCAGAGACGCTGTGGCCACTGCGCTGGAGATGGCCCCATGGGGATTGTGCGGAGGATCTCCATCGTAAAGCTCGCAGATGGCACCTATGCCGTGACGCTCGATGTCTTCCTCGAAGGCATCTATGAGTTCGGTGGCCCTGCGCGAGAACATTCCTCCGTAGAGCCTGAACATGGCCTCGATATAGTAAGTCAGAAGCCATACCCGGGTTGATCCCTGATGATAGGCATGGTCCCTCTGATCCTGATTGCCGTCATACACTCCCTTATAAAGGGGATTCTTGGGTGCCAGAGTGCGGATACCGCGGGCTGTGAGCAGTTCCCTCTTCACTGCATCCATTATCTTGCCCTTGACCTCCTCGCTAAGAGGCGAATAGTCCAGGCTGCAGGCGAAGATCTGGTTGGGGCGGGTAAAGACATTCTGCCCGTTCTCATCCACGTAGTCGGCCAGATGCTGACGCTCCTCGCACCAGAAGACGTTGTAGAAGTTGGCGTCCAGCTTATCCTTCACGGCCTGGAGCTGATATACGAAGCGGGTGTCGGAGCCGTACTTGGTCTCCATGTCGATCATGTAGCTTACGGCGTTGTACCAGAATGCATTGGTCTCCACCTGGAAGCCGCTGCGCTCGGTTACGGGCACTCCGTCCTTATCATAGGCGTTCATCCAGGTCATGGCCACGCCGTTCATCCTGGCCCACAGCAGACCGTTGTCGGACAGGGAGACTCCCATGCGGCCTCCGTCGAGGAAGCTCTTGAGGATGGCCTTTAGCTTCGTGCGGTATTTCAGCCATGCACCCTGGGCGTCACCGGTAAAGGCCGCATACTGCTGGATAACCCAGAACAGCCACAGAGCGGCATCCACCTGTTTGGAGCCGTGCAGGAGCTGATGGTTGTATATCTTGAATGTGCTGTCGAGCACCTCTTCGAACTGAGCGGTGTCACCGTCAGCGAAGAGGGTCAGGCCGGGCAGGGATATGAATGTCTCGCGCAATCCCTTGCCGAGCCATGTATAGCCGGCGTAGATCTCCTTGAGGCCCTTGCCCGTGTTGACGATAAACTGCTTGGCCGCACGGTGCAGGCAGTCGTCGTAGCTCTGGAGGGAAATTCTTTTAGCTGCCTCGCGGGTGAATACTCCGGAAAGTCCCTTCGCAGCTACGGGAGAAGTGGATACCGACACGACTACCGATTCTCCTTTCTTGATAGGGAGCTCGAAGTATCCGGGACTATAGAGGTCCTCCTGATATTCGAAGCCGCGGCGTTTCTCCTCGAGATACTCGATATTGTAGTACCAGTCAGGATTGTGGAAATAGTCATTCTGCTTGTTGAACTGGAGGTTGACGGTGGGGAAACCATCGTAGAGCCTGTAGGCGGCCCCGTTCTCCACGGTCACGTATCCGCGTTCCGCGTCCTCGTTGGCATGGGTCAGGGTGTGTATTTCCCTAAATGAAAGGAAAGGCCTGAGGCGCAGAGTGGTGGCCGAATGGGCATCGAGCAGGGTATACTTGATCAGCAGCTGCTCCTTATTGTGTAGGAAGAGCATGGACTTGCTGAAGAGGATGCCTCCGACCCTGTAGGTAATCGTGGGGTACTTGTCGAACTCGAAATCCACGATGTATTTGTGTCCGCGGGGCTCATAGTTGTTCTTGCCATAACAGTGAATGCCGAGATTGAATTCCCGGCCATGCTGGATAAGCGTCTCATCCAGCGAGGATAGAAGGACATACCTTCTGTTGTCGAAGTTCTTGACGGGGAGCACAAACAGACCGTGGTACTTGCGGGTATTGCAGCCTACGAGCGTAGTGTTCAGATATCCGCCGGTCTTATTGGTGGCGAGCACTTCCCTGACCAGAGAGTACTCCAGGTTCACCAATTCTTCTTTGTCAAATTTAAGATACGACATATACCTTTATTAATATGTTATTTTCGTTTCAGGACTATGGCGGACCTGCTGGGCAGGTAAATGGAAAGCTTGTCACAGTCATTCTCACGCACGGTAAAGTGAGCCGTGTTCTCATCATTCCGCCCGAAACCTCCGAACGCAGGCGCATCTGTATCAAGAACTTGCCTGTATTCTCCAGCCGGTGCCGGGAACTTGAAGTCTGCCACCGACTCAGATGGGTGGAAATTGAGCGCAAAGATAAAACATCCTCTTGCAAAAATCAAAACTTTTCGTGCCTCATCCACGTAAAGTTGCACCGGACGCTCGGCCAGGATATTGTTCTGGGCGAAAAGATGTATCATAGCGCTGTCGAACTGCCTCAGGTCTCCGTAACGCAAATCAGGATTGTCACACAGGGACCACTGCCTGCGGGCATAGAAATAAGACCATCCGTTTCCTTCGCGGGGAAAGTCTATCCACTCCGGATGTCCGAATTCATTGCCCATGAAGTTAAGGTATCCGTCTCCTGCCGTCGCTATGGTCACCAGACGGATCATCTTGTGAAGGGCCATGCCGCGTTCCACCGTCAGATTCTGTGAGATCTTGCTCATGGCGGTATACATTTCCTTGTCCATCAGGCGGAATATGATTGTTTTATCACCCACAAGAGCCTGATCGTGGCACTCAGCGTAGGAGACAGTCCGCTCGTCTGCCCGCTTGTTGGTAAGCTCATAATAAATCCCGCCCATGCTCCAGTCCTCATCCTTGCATTCCTTTATCCACTTTATCCAATGATCTGCGATACCCATACTAAGACGGAAATCAAAACCGATACCGCCTAAAGCCGCCGGAGCCGCAAGGCCGGGCATACCGCTCACATCCTCGGCGATAGTGATTGCCTTGGGATTAATCTCCTTTATCATGATGTTGGCCAGACCGAGATACAGCAGTGCGTCCTCGTCCTGATTGCCGTTGAAATAGCAGGAATAGTCCGTGAAGTCCTTGCCCAGGCCGTGATCCAGATATATCATGCTGGTCACCCCGTCGAAACGGAAACCGTCGATATGGTATTCCTCCATCCAGAACTTTATGTTCGAAAGCAGGAAATGTACCGTAGAGGGCTTGCCGTAGTTAAAGCAGCGCGAGCCCCATGCCGGATGCCTTCCCCTCGCCCCGGCATGACAGTAGATGTATTCGGTGCCGTCGAGCATGCCGATGCCCTCCGTCTCATTGTCCACCGCATGCGAATGCACCAAGTCCATGACCACTGCGATACCCATTCCATGCGCCTCATCCACCAGTGCCTTGAATTCCTCCGGAGTACCGAAACGGGAACTCAGGGCAAAAAAGTTGGACACCTGATAGCCGAACGAGCCGTAATACGGATGCTCCTGGAGAGCCATGAGCTGAAGGGTGTTGTATCCGAGGTCCCGGACACGGGGCAGGACATTCTGACGGAACTCATCGAATGAGGCCACCTTCTCTTCCTCTGAACTCATACCTATGTGCGCCTCATAAATAAGGGGATAGCGGTTATGCGGAACAAAACGGCCATGCTTCCAGCGGTACTTCTTCGGGGGAAGCCACACCTGCGCGGAAAAAATCTTGGTTTCAGGATCCTGAACACAACGGGTCGCGTAAGCCGGGAGCCGCTCACCGGAGCCGCCGTTCCACTCCACAAGCCACTTGAACAAAGAGCCGTGCGGAACTTCAGATGCCGGCAGACGGAGCTCCCAGTTGCCGTTTCCAAGACTCTTCAGCCTGTACCTGTCACTCTTCCGCCATCCGTTGAACTCCCCTATCAGATAGATTGCCGCAGCATTCGGCGCCCACTCCCGGAAGACTGTTTCCTTCTTGTCGGAGTGGACCCCGTAATACAGATGATTGTTCACTGCATCCGCAAGCCTCTTACCATAACCGGCCAGCTCCTGTTTTCTGATTACCAATTCTCTGTAACGTTTTTCTATCTGTCCCCGATAGGGCGACAGATAGGGATCGGTGTCGTAAATCATATTATGGTATTTTTACTGTTCTTCCAATATTTTTCCGATGCTCTCCTCGCTTTCCTTGAGCATCCTACGGCAATACGCAAGCAGTCCGGCAGCCTCCTTCACCTTCGCAGGGATGTCGCCCACAGCTGTCTGCGGATCCTCGATCTGAGCAACTATATTCTCCAGACGCCTGAGCGCCTCCTCATACTTCATATTTTCCAATTCCGCCATATCCGTAAATTTTCAATTATCGTTGCAATTTACTAAAAAATCCGTTTCTGTGCAAGCCCATGCCCCTTCTGCACATTTTTTCGTATCTTTGCCGCCCTAACATTTACAAATTCAACCACGGAAGATGATTACCACAGAACAGGTGAGAGACTTGCGTCAGCGTATCGATACGCTGGGGAGGTGTCTTTGACATCGCTGCGAAGAAGGAGCAGGTAGCTCAGATGCAGCAGCACAGTGCCGGGCCCGGATTCTGGGACGACCCGAAGGAGGCCGAGGCATTTCTTAAGAAAATGTCGGGCGTGAAATTCTGGACCGACGCCTACGATGAACTCAGGAAAATGGACGAGGACCTGGAGGTTCTCCTGGAATTTGCACGGGAAGACGAATCCGCCCAGCAGGACGCCGACGCCCAGTTCGAAGCCCTTACCGGGAAGGTCGAGGACCTGGAGCTGCGCAATATGCTCGGCGAGGAGGGGGACAATCTCGGGGCCATCCTCAAAATCAATTCGGGAGCCGGCGGCACCGAGAGCAACGACTGGTCGGCCATGCTCATGCGCATGTACGTCCGCTGGGGCGAGCGCAACGGCTACAAGGTGGCGGTCAGCGACCTCATCGAGGGGGACGAGGCCGGCATCAAGTCGGTGACCATCGAGTTCGAGGGGGACTACGCCTTCGGCTATCTCAAGGGCGAGAGCGGAGTCCACCGCCTGGTGCGCATCTCCCCGTTCAACGCCCAGGGCAAGCGGCAGACGACATTCTCCTCCGTCTTCGTCTACCCTCTCGTGGACGACACCATCGAGA
>DWYD01000175.1 GCA_019118865.1 Candidatus Coprenecus merdipullorum
GGGTCAAATTTCTCCACTATCAGCAGGTCGCCCTGAAAGCGGGTGCTCAGGTCGAGGCCGGTGGTGTAGAAGGTACCGTCCTTGCAGACGGCCAGGATGTGCTCGTCTCCACGGAATTCGCCCAACAAGTCACCGCGGCCGTCCTCATTGAGCCGGTCGATGTCGCGGTCAAACCACATCTGCTTGCCTCCGATGGTCGAGACGCCGGCGGCCCGGAGCAGGACTTTCTGCACAGGGTATTTGGTGACGATGTTGCCCATCGAGCCGCGTCCCTTGATGGCCAGCTGCGAGAAGTCGTAATCGAGGATCAGGCGCTTGAGGCCCGGGCGGGGACGGAGGTAGACCTTGACGGTCTCGGCCTCGCCATTGGGGTTGGCTGTGAGCCAGTAGACCTGCGAGCCGGGCGTGCCCTTGGTCAGGTCGTACCAGCGGTCGCGGATAATGCCGGTGACTGCAAAGCGCTTGGCGTACATGGTGCCGCCCTTGCCGTCGCGGTACACGGCATTGTATATGGTGCGGGTATCGCCGCGCTTGAAGACTGCGGCGTGAATGATGCCCTTCTCCACAAACTGCTTGTCGGTCACCTTGCGGAGGGTGTAGCGGCCGTCCTTGATGAAGACGATCACCTCATCGATGTCGGAGCAGTCGCTCACGTACTCGGCCTCCTCTATCTTCTTTGCCGAGGTGCCGATGAAGCCCTCGGAGCGGTTGATGTAGAGCTTGGCGTTGGAGGCGACGACCTTGGTGGCCTCGATGTTCTCGAAGGAGGTTATCTTGGTGCGGCGGGGATACCTGGCGCCGTATTTGTCCTTGAGGGACTGGAAATAGTCGATGCAGAACTCCGTCAGGTGCTCGAGATGGTAGCGCAGCTCGGCCTCTTTCTTCTCGATGGCGCGTATCTTGTCGGTGACAGCCTTGATGTCGAACTTGGATATCTTGCGGACCGGCTTCTCGACCAGCCTCAGGATATCCGCGTCGGTAATCGGACGGCGGAGCAGGTGCTGGTACCCGAGCATGGCGGCCTTCACGTCCTTGAGCTGCTTCTCCCAGGTGCGGGCGTCGTTCTCGAGGACCTTGTAGACCTTGTTCTCGAAGAAAATCTTCTCAAGGGAGGTGTAGTGCCACTCGCCCTCGACCTCGTCCAGACGGATGGTCAGTTCCTGGCGCATCAGCTCGCGGGTCCGCTCGGTGTTGTAGCGGAGCACGTCGTCCACGCCCATGAAGTGCGGCTTTTTGTCCTTGATCACGCAGGTGTTGGGCGAGATGCTGACCTCGCAGTCGGTGCAGGCGTAGAGGGCGTCGATGGTCCGGTCAGGGGACGTGTCGGCGTAGAGCTGGATCACTATCTCGGCGTGCTCGGCGGTGTTGTCGTCGATCTTGCGGATCTTGATCTTGCCCTTGTCGTTGGCCTTGAGTATGGAGTCTATCAGGTCACCGGTGGTGGTACCGTAGGGTATCTCGGTGATGACCAGTGTATTCTTGTTGACTTTCTGGATGTTGGCCCTTACACGGACTTTTCCGCCGCGCAGCCCCCTGTTATAGGCCGACGTATCGGCATAGCCCCCGGTGGGGAAATCCGGTTCGAGGGTAAAATCCTCGCCCTTCAGCACGGCTATCGAAGCGTCCAGCAGCTCGTTGAAGTTGTGCGGGAGTATCTTGCAGGCCAGACCTACGGCAATACCCTCCGAGCCCTGGGCCAGCAGGAGGGGGAACTTCACGGGCAGATTGACCGGCTCCTTGTTACGGCCGTCGTAGGAGTTGACCCACTCGGTGAGCTTGGGGTTGTAGAGCACCTCGTTGGCAAACGGTGTCAGACGGGCCTCGATGTACCTGCCGGCGGCGGCGGGATCCCCGGTCAGGATATTGCCCCAGTTACCCTGGCAGTCGATGAGCAGGTCCTTCTGGCCGAGCTGCACCAGGGCATCCTTGATGGAAGCGTCTCCGTGAGGGTGGTACGGCATGGTGGCGCCTACCAGACTGGCCACCTTGTTGAAACGTCCGTCGTCCTCCTCCTTCATCGCATGCAGAATCCTGCGCTGCACCGGCTTCAGACCGTCCTCGATATGCGGCACAGCCCTCTCCAGGATTACGTACGAGGCGTAGTCCAGGAACCACTCCCGGTACATGCCAGAGAGCTTGTATTTCTTCGTACCGTCGGAGATTACCTTGTCGAACTTGCCGGAGATTACCTCGTCCTCGCCATCCTGTTCCAACGTACTCCCGTCAGACACATTTCCTATTCCGTTTCCAGAGGTCTCCAGGCCATCTTTTTCTTCGTCTTCTCTGCTCATCATTTTTCGTTTTTCAGCCGACAAAGATATTAAAAAAATTCAGATACGGGAAATGGAGGCACGTCCTCCCGTTCCACCTTCCGAAGGTGCGCAGAAATGACCGGAAACGCCCGAGCCCTACTCCTTCCGAAGGAGTAAGGAAAATGCGGGAAAGCACGACTCCTTCAGAAGGAGTGGGCTAATACCCGAACGCCGCCAGTTTCCGCTTGTCGTCCCGCCAGTGGGGATCGACCTTGACGTAGAGCTGCAGGAAGACCTTCTTCTGGAAGAAGTCCTCCATGTCGATGCGGGCCTGAGTGCCTACGCGCTTGAGGGACGAGCCGCGGGCGCCGATGATGATGCCCTTCTGGGAGTCGCGCATGACGTTGATGACGGCCCGGATGTCGTAGCGGTCAGCATTCTCCTTGAACTCCTCGATGACCACCTCGGTGCAGTAGGGAATCTCCTTGTCGTAGTTGGTGAGTATCTTCTCGCGGATGATCTCTGAGGCGAAGAAGCGGAGGTTGCGGTCGGTGAAGAAGTCCTTGTCGTACCAGGGCTCGCTCTCGGGCAGCAGTTCCACTATACGTCCGAACACCGGCTCGAGCCCGAACCGCTCCTGAGCCGAGACCGCGAAGACTTCCGCATGGGGCACAGCGGCGGACCACTGGGCGGCCAGAGCGCCCACGGTCTGCTGGTCACTCAAGTCGATCTTGTTGATGACGATGAGCACAGGGCAGGAGACACGGCACAGACGCTCAACATACTCCCTGTTCTTATCCCACTTCTCCACCACATCTGTGACATAAAGTATCACGTCAGCATCGCTGATAGCCGTGTCAACATACTCCATCATGCTCTGCTGCAGGGAGTAGGACGGCTTGAGGATACCAGGTGTGTCGGAGTAGACTATCTGGTAGTCCTCCCCATTGACGATGCCCATGATACGGTGCCTGGTGGTCTGGGCCTTGGATGTGATGATGGAAAGGCGCTCCCCGACGAGGGCGTTCATCAGCGTGGACTTGCCCACGTTGGGGTTGCCTATGATATTGACGAAACCGGCGCGGTGAGGCACCGGCGAGCTGCTATTCATAGAAATTATTTTAGAGCATGAGCACTTCTTCGT
>DWYD01000020.1 GCA_019118865.1 Candidatus Coprenecus merdipullorum
AGTATTACGAACAGGGAGCGCATGTGCTGCTGGTGGACACGGGAAATTCCTATCAGGGGCTGTGCAGTCTTATCCATGCCCGCACGCATGGCGAGGACGGCATCTATTTCACCTATGAGGAGAGTGACCCGATCGCCTTCAACCCTTTCTATGTGGAGGACGGCGTGTTTGACATCGAGAAGAAGGAGTCCGTCAAGACGCTTATCCTCACCCTGTGGAAACGGGACGACGAGCCGCCGACACGCGCCGAGGAGGTGGCGCTCTCCAACGCGGTCAACCTTTTTCTGGAGAAGATACGCACGGACAGTACCGTGGTTCCGTCCTTCAATACCTTCTATGAGTTCATCCGCGACGAGTATCAGGAAATCCTGAAGACAAAGCGTACACGGGAGAAGGATTTCGACGTGTGGGGATTCCTGAACGTGCTGGAGCCTTATTACAGGGGCGGCGAGTACGACTACCTGCTGAACTCTGACAAACAGTTGGACCTGCTCGGCAAACGGTTCATAGTCTTTGAGCTTGACAACATCAAGGACAACAAGGTGCTCTTTCCGATTGTCACCATCATCATCATGGAAACCTTCATCAACAAGATGAGGAAGCTGAAGGGAGTCCGCAAGATGATACTGTTGGAGGAAGCGTGGAAAGCCATCAGCAAGGAGGGCATGGCCGAGTATCTGAAATACCTTTTCAAGACGGTCCGTAAGTTTTTCGGCGAGGCGGTGGTGGTCACGCAGGAAGTGGAGGACATCATTTCGTCCCCCATCGTCAAGGGCACCATCATCAACAACAGCGACTGCAAGATTCTCCTTGACCAGCGCAAGTACATGAACAAGTTCGACGAGATCCAGTCCCTGCTCGGCCTGACCGACAAGGAAAGGGCGCAGATTCTCTCCATCAACATGGCGAACAGTCCTTCCCGGAAGTACAAGGAGGTCTGGATCGGCCTGGGTGGAACGCAGTCTGCGGTCTATGCCACGGAGGTCTCGTTGGAAGAATATTACACGTACACCACTGAGGAAACGGAGAAACTTGAGCTTATGCGGCTCACGGAAAGGCTCGGCGGCAACATCGAACTTGCTATCAGGCAACTGGCCGACAGCAAGCGGGAGAAACGGGATGGTATTGTCAATCATTAAACATCAGAATCATGTACGGCAATTTGGAATCAGATGAAAAGAGACGCAGGGAGGTCGTATCATCCCTTTATCGGTCCCTGATGCAGAACTGGGACATTCCGCAGTCCATACAGGACTATTATGGATTCTCGGAAGATTACCGGCTGTTCCATCAGCTTGAAGGGATGGACTCCGATGTGTATTACCGGAAGAGGGAAACGGGAGAAGTCCCGGACATCCTGGAGGTGGACGCAAGGCTTACCCGTGCAGTGGAGGCCGTATTCGAGAGTGTCTGCCGCCGTCCTCCCGCCCCCTATCTCGACAGGCTGAACGGGGAGCTGGAGAGACTCGGGCGGATTGCCGCCCGGCCGGATTCCGTCCACGACATCATCCATGTCACCCCGTCCTTCCTGGCCAAATACGGCATTGACAAGGACAGTCCTGCAGAGGTCATATGCCGCCAGGCGGAAAGGGCGTACCAGGAGCTGGACACCCGCTTTGTGATAATGACAGGCCGGAGGCCGTATGCCGGCGGGTTCTTTCGTTACCTCAGGAATGAACGGGCAAAACAGGAACAGGCCGCATCCCGTGAGGACACGCCGCGCAGGAATCCCCGCATTCCTTTCAAGCCCAAGGCGATAGGGCGCGGAAGGGGGATTTGAATTTACAGACAACCGATTTACCAACAATTAAAATCCAAAAGACAATGAAGACAAGAACAAGAATCATTACGGCATTATGCCTGCTTTGCCTGCTGCCGGCCGGCAAGGCGCACGCGCAGTGGATAGTCACTGACCCAACAAACCTTGCCCAGGGCATCATCAACGCCGCCAAGAACATCGTGCAGACATCCACGACGGCCAGCAACATGATCAAGAATTTTCAGGAGACCGTGAAGATCTATGAGCAGGGCAAGGAGTTCTATGACGGCCTGCGGAAGGTCAAGAACCTGGTGCGTGACGCGCGCAAGGTGCAGCAGACCATCCTGATGGTCGGCGACATCACTGAAATCTACGTGACCAGCTTCGAGCGTATGCTCAGTGACCCGTACTTCACTCCGGAGGAGCTGAGCGCCATCGCCCTGGGCTACACGAAGCTGCTGGAGGAGAGCGCCAACCTGCTGACGGACCTGAAGACGGCGGTCAACGAGAACGGCCTGTCGATGAACGACAAGGAGCGGATTGACATCATCGACCGCTGCTATGAGGACATGCTGCAGTACCGCAGCCTCGTTCAGTATTACACCGACAAGAACATCGGCGTGTCCTACCTGCGTGCCAAGAGACAGGACGACCTGGACCGCGTGATGGCCCTTTACGGCTCTCCCAGCGAACGCTACTGGTAATCTCAGGAGGAACCGCCTATGATATTGCTGGCAGTTAATTTCGACAACCTGCACCAGATCCTGCGCAGCCTTTACGCGGACATGATGCCGCTCTGCTCGCAGATGACCGGCGTGGCCAAGGGCCTCGCCGGACTGGGTGCCCTCTTCTATGTGGCGTACCGCGTCTGGCAGTCGCTGGCGAGGTCCGAGCCGATAGACGTGTTCCCGCTGCTCCGTCCGTTCGCCCTGGGCATCTGCATCATGTTCTTCCCCTCGCTGGTGCTTGGCACGCTGAACAGTGTCATGTCTCCCGTCGTGACCGGAACGCACAGCATCCTGGAGACGCAGACCCTGGACATGAACGAGTACAGGGAGCAGAAGGACAGGCTGGAGTTCGAGGCGATGAAGCGCAATCCCGAGACGGCCTACCTTGTGGACAAGGAGGCCTTCGACAACAAACTGGACGAGCTGGGGGTCCTGGACGCGGTGGAGGCGTGCGGCATGTACGTGGACCGAGCGATGTACAACATGAGGAAGTCGGTGCATAATTTCTTCCGCGAGCTGCTGGAACTGATGTTCAACGCCGCCGCGCTGGTCATCGACACGCTCAGGACGTTCTTCCTGATCGTGCTGTCCATCCTCGGGCCGATTTCTTTTGCCATTTCGTGCTGGGACGGATTCCAGGCCACGCTCAGCCAGTGGTTCGTCCGCTACATAGGCATCTACCTGTGGCTTCCTGTGAGCGACCTGTTCAGCAGCGTCCTGGCCCGCATACAGGTGCTGATGCTCCAGAAGGACATCGAGCGGCTGTCCGACCCCGCTTTCATCCCTGACGGCTCCAACGCCGTGTACATCACGTTCCTCATCATCGGCATCATCGGGTATTTCACGATTCCGACCGTGGCGGGCTGGATCGTGCAGGCGGGCGGAGGAACAGGCAACTACGGGAAGAACGTGAACCAGACAGCCTCCAGGACAGGTTCCGTGGTGGCCGGCACCGCCGGTGCAGCCGCGGGCAATGCGGCCGGAAGGCTGTCCAGGCAACAACAAACAATCAAAAACTGAAAGGAATGGAATTCAAATCACTGACAAACATCGAGACCGCTTTCCGGCACCTGCGCCTGTTCGGGATTGTCTATCTGGGGGTATGCACCCTGCTCGTGGGCTTCTCCGTATGGAAGGCGTACAGCTTCGCCGAGGCGCAGCGGCAGAAAATCTATGTCCTGGACGAGGGCAGGTCGCTCATGCTCGCCCTCTCCCAGGATCTGGAACAGAACCGTCCCGTCGAGGCGAGGGAGCATGTCAGGCGCTTCCACGAGCTGTTCTACACGCTGTCGCCCGACAAGGACGCCATCGAGGGCAACATCCAGCGGGCCATGTTCCTGAGCGACCGTTCCGCCTATACCCACTATGTGGACCTGGCGGAACAGGGGTACTACAACCGCGTCATCTCGGGCAATGTGAATCAGCGCATCGAGGTGGACAGCGTCAGGTGCGACTTCAACGCCTACCCGTACGGCGTCACGACCTACGCCCGGCTTCTCATCATCAGGGAGAAAAGCGTCACGGAGCGGAGCCTCGTGACGCAGGGACGGCTGCTCAACTCCACCCGAAGCGACAACAATCCCCACGGGTTCATCCTGGAGGCGTTCCGCGTGGTGGAGAACGTGGATATCAGAATGTATGACAGATAAAAACAGGAAAGAATGAGAAAGACATATGTAAGAATCAAGGATTTCATAGGGGGCAGGCTGCACTGCCTGTGCGACAGGCTCAGCCCCCGGCAGAGGACGGTGACCGTCCTCGTGGCGGCCGCACTTTTCACACTGGCCAATTTCTATATGATTTTCCGGGCGGTTTATGACATCGGGCGTGAGGATGCCCGAAGGGAGGTCATCAGGATAGAGCCTCTTGACATTCCGGAATTTGTTCCTGCCGATTCCCTCTCCGAGGGGAGGATACGGGAGATGGAAGAGTTTTTTGACCGGTTAAACAGGTAAGGTCATGAGTACGGATGCAGATAAATTGAGACAGAAGCAGAAAGTCAGGAAATGCCTGGTTTTCACAGGTATGCTCCTGCTGTTCCTCGGATGCATGTGGCTGATTTTCGCCCCGTCGGAAAAGGACAGGCAGGAGGAGGAAGGGAAGGCCGGCTTCAATGCCGAACTGCCCGACCCGAGAGGCACCGGCATCGAGGCGGACAAGATGGCCGCCTATGAGCAGGAGGACATGCGATGCAGGCAGGAGGAGAAGATGCGCACGCTGGCCGACTTCTCCTCCCTGGCCGATGAGCGCAGGCAAGAGAATGTCACGGAACCGGATGAGGCGGTGGATATTGCCCGTGAATGCGGCAGCCGGCAGCACCGGAGCGGCGGGAACGGCAGGGAGGAAGCCTTCGCCTCTTCAGCCTCGGCCTACAACGAGATAAGGGCCACGCTCGGCAGCTTCTATGAGACACAGGAAGAAGACCCCGAAAAGGAGGCCCTGAAAGCGGAGGTTGAGCGGTTGAGGCAGGCTGCCACAGCACAGACCGCCGGACCGAGCTACGAGGAACAGGTGGCCCTGCTGGAGAAGTCCTACGAGCTTGCCGCCAGGTATATGCCTTCGGGCGGTAATACGGGGACGGCGGACAGTCAGGAGGCGGAAAGTCCGTCAAGGGAAAGAAATGCGGAAGCCGTTCCCGTCGGGCTGGTATCCTCTCCGGTCGTGTCCTCCCTTCCTCAGCCCATCGCCGATTCGGTCCGGTCCGCGAGGCTGCTTTCCGGTACGGATGCCTGTTTCCATACGGCTGTGGGAGATGCCGGGACACAGGTGGCAAGGAACACCATACGTGCCTGCGTACACGGCGACCAGACCGTCGTCAGCGGGCAGAACGTGCGGCTCCGGCTGCTGGAGGCCATGCGGGTTGGAAGATACGTGCTGCCGCGCAATACCCTGCTGACCGGCGAGGGGCGTATCCAGGGCGAGCGCCTTGCCGTTGATATCCTTCAGGTGGAATATCACGGCACCGTCATTCCCGTGGAACTGGCCGTGCTGGACAGTGACGGACAGGACGGGATATTCATTCCCGGCTCGACGGAGGCGAACGCGGTCAGGGAGGTGGCCGCCAACATGGGGCAGAACCTCGGCACGACCATCTCCATCACCAACCAGTCGGCGGGCGACCAGATTCTCTCCGAGCTTGGACGGGGAGCCATACAGGGACTGTCGCAGTACATTTCCAAGAAGGTGCGCGAGGAGAAAGTGCATCTCAAATCAGGATATGAGCTGATGCTCTGTCAGAAAGACAACCAATGACAACAACCCATTAAAATTCAAGAAGTATGAGAAAGATTCTTTTGATGCTTGCCCTCGTTACGGGCGTTGCGAGTGCCCATGCACAGTCGGCTGACAGCACGGCCGTAAATGATTTGACCCTGAAAACGGATATCTATCCCGGACAGGAGGACGGGGACATCTACCACGGGCTGTCCCGGAAACTCACCTTTGACCGGATGATTCCTCCCTATGGCCTGGAAGTGACATACGGGAAGACCACCCACATCATCTTCCCCTCGGCTGTGCGGTATGTGGACCTCGGTTCCCCGAACCTGATTGCGGGCAAGGCCGACGGCGCGGAGAACGTCATCCGTGTAAAGGCCACGGTGAGGAATTTCCGTGAGGAGACCAACATGTCGGTGATTACCGAAAGCGGAAGTTTCTACACCTTCAATGTGAAGTATGCCGACGAGCCTCTGCTGCTCAACATCGAGATGGCCGATTTTATTCATGACGGCAGCGAGGTGAACCGCCCGAACAATGCTATGGACATCTACCTGAAGGAACTCGGCAGCGAGTCGCCTAAGTTGGTGCACCTGATAGCCAAGGCCATTCACAAGGACAACAAGCGTCACATCAAGCATGTGGGCAGCCAGGCGTTCGGCATCCAGTACCTGCTGCGCGGACTCTATACACACAACGGACTGCTTTATTTCCACACCCAGGTGAAGAATACATCAAACGTGCCTTATGAGGTGGATTTCGTGACATTCAAGATTGTGGACAAGAAGGTGATGAAGCGCACGGCCATTCAGGAGCAGGTGATATTTCCACTGCGTGCCTACAACTATGCCACGGCTGTTGCCGGAAAGAAGGACGAGCGTACCGTCTTTGTCCTTGACAAGTTCACCATCCCCGCCGACAAGATGCTGGTGGTGGAGATGCACGAGAAGAGCGGAGGACGGCACCAGACCTTCACCGTGGAAAGCGAGGACATCGTGAGAGCGAGGGTAATCAATGAACTTAAAGTGAAATGATCATGAGGAGGTGCCTGTTTTTACTTGCCGCCTGCGTATCGCTTGCCCTGTCGTCGGGGCAGGCATACGCCCAGCGGTACCTGCCCGGGATGAAGGGCGTGGAACTCAGGGGCGGCTTTGCCGGGGGCTCGGAAGCTCCGGTGAACTGGTACACGGGATTCGCCGTGTCGGGATATACGAAAAAGGCCAATCACTGGGTAGTCGGCGCCGAATACCTGCTGAGGAATTACGATTACCGTGGAAACCCGGTTCCACGTGCGCAGTTCACGGCGGAGGGTGGCTATTACCTGAAGTTCCTGTCCGACCCTACCAGGACCCTCTTCCTTTCCATCGGCGGTTCGGCGCTGGCCGGCTATGAGACGGTGAACTGGGGCGAGAGGATGATGCCCGACGGCTCCACGCTCCTTGACGGGGACGCCTTTATCTATGGCGGCGCCCTGACACTGGAGCTTGAGACTTACATCACGGACCGCATCATACTGCTTGCCCATGTGCGGGAGCGTGCCCTGTGGGGAAGCTCGCTCGGCGTGTTCACGACACAGTTCGGGCTGGGACTGAAATTCATCATCAATTAGCCGCCTATGGATATAGAAATGATAAGAGGCATTCCCATTGAGGAATTCCTGTCACGTCTGGGGCATGAGCCGGTCAGACGGCACGGGGACGAATGCTGGTATCTCTCCCCGTGCCGGGAGGAAAGGACGCCGTCGTTCCATGTGAACACCCGAAAGGGGGTCTGGCATGACTTCGGCACGGGGCATGGCGGCGACATCTTCACCCTCGCCGGGGAACTTTCCGGAAACGGCAGCTTCCTGGCGCAGGCGAGGTTCATCGCCGGGGTGTATGGGGGCACGGTACCGGAACATGCCGGAAAGGTGCGTGTGAAGGAAGGGACACGGACGGCAAGGCGGAAGGAAGCCTCCCGGTTCGAGGAGGTGGTCCGCAGTCCCTTGTCCTCCGACACCCTGCTCGGCTACCTGAAAGGACGCGGCATCCCTGCCGGCATCGCACGGGCGAACTGCGAGGAGGTCCGGTTCCGGCTGTACGGCAAGCGGTATTTCGCCGTCGGGTTCAGGAACATGAGCGGGGGTTACGAGCTGCGGAGCAGGTTCATGAAATGGTGCCTGCCGCCCAAGGACATTTCCGTCATCCGTAACGGCTCCCTTACCTGCAACCTGTTCGAGGGCTTCATCGACTATCTTTCGTGGATGGTGCTCGGCATCAGCTGCGGCGAGGACTATCTGGTACTCAATTCGGTGGCCCTGGTTGAACGCGCGTTCCCTTATCTGGACTGCTACGGGAAGATACGGTGCTACCTTGACAATGACGATGCCGGGAAAAGGACACTGGCTATACTGCGGAAACGCTACGGGGACAGGATTGACGACTGTTCCGACCTGTATGCCGGCTGCAAGGACCTGAACGAATACCTGGAAAGCAATTTCCCGCCCGGACAGAAATATCTTTTACAAACCGTTAAAACAAGAAATGAACATGAAAACGATTATGAACAGAAAAGGGCTGTCTGCCCTTGTGTGCGCCCTGACGGGCATGACCTTTAGTATGCTGGCCTCGTGCAGCGATGACCTTGACGTGCAGCAGTCCTATCCATTCACGGTAGAGACGATGCCCGTACCCACACGCATCGTGAAAGGCGAGACCGTGGAGATCCGCTGCGAACTGAAACGGGAAGGACGGTTCTCCGACGCCCGCTATACCGTCCGTTATTTCCAGCCGGACGGCGAGGGCACGCTGCGCATGGACGACGGCATGGTGCTGCTGCCCAACGACCGTTATCCGCTGGACAGGGAGGTGTTCCGCCTGTACTATACTTCGGAATGCGAGGACCAGCAGAGCATAGACATCTATTTCGAGGACAACAGCGAGCCGGCGCAGCTTTTTCAGCTGACTTTCAGCTTCAATAGCGAAGACGCTGACATGGATGATGACGGCAACGGGGATAGTGGAGACGACGGGGCGCCGCTCGTCGTGCCGCCTATAGACACCGCTGCCGTATTGCTGCCTGCTGACACCTTGATAAGAAAGCCGATATGCCTATGAGAATCGGGATGTTGGCAGTATGCCTTGCGTGGGGATTCCTTTCATATGCCGGGACGGGACCGCCTCGGGATACCGGAATGTTTGAGGAGGCAGTCAGGCTCATCAAGCGGTACGAGGGCTGGCACGGCAACCATCTGCCGTACATCGGCTACGGCCACCGTCTGTTGCCGGGTGAGAGGCTTTCATCAGACATTACGGAAGAACAGGCGGACAGCCTGCTCAGGGAGGATTTGAGGAAGCTGTGCGTCCTGTTCCGTGATTTCGGGAAGGATTCCCTTCTGCTTGCCGCACTTGCCTACAATGTGGGACCGTACCGGTTGCTCGGATATGGGGAATTACCCAAAAGCCGTCTGATAAGGAGACTGGAATCCGGCGACCGGGACATCTATGACGAGTATGTTTCTTTCCGGTGTTACCGGGGCAAGGTGGTTCCGAGCATCGAGCGCAGAAGGAAAGAGGAGTTCAAATTGCTATACATGCATTAATCATTATCAGGAGGGCGGGGAAAAGCCATACTCGCCTTCTTTTTATTCGTACTCCTGATGGAGTCCGGTTCCAAATATTAAGTTCTCAAAGAGGAAAAATTCCTTTTTGCCCCCCTTATTTATTCTACATAAGCACTAACCACGATGCCATTTCCAAGCATTCAATTCTTAAAGAATTATTTTACTCACCATATTTTAGCCACTTTATTGCAGTCATACCTCCTTGTTAATTATTGTTATACACACTCAAAACAAGAGATAATCATAATAAATAGAAGAATAATCATTAACTTTGCAACTAAAAGGTAATAAATATGTTAACACCCATAGCACTTAGAGTATTATCAGAAGACAGTATCGGCAAAAGGAAACTGGAGGCAAATAAAATATATTATTTGTCAGATGGTTTTGAGATTACAAATGAAGGGAGTCTGAATATCTCATCATATCGACTACAAAAGGACATAATTTTTCAAGATTTATTCGATGATAAGGATAGTCCAGACATATGTATTTCCGCAATTGTTGGCGAGAATGGCTCTGGGAAAAGTTCTTTAATTGAATTTTATATGCGGTTGGTAAATAATTTCGCGGCTGCGACATTAGGTGAATATCAAACTAATCCAGGTGCTCAACATCTGCATTACATAAACAACATTGCAGGTGAATATTATTATATGATAGATGATATTCCGTATAGATTAAAAGTTGAAAGCCGGAATGTAATATTGGAAAGCTATTCCGCCACAGGAAAAATATCAAATGGAGTACACGAATATGTTTTGTATAATACGGCAAACATATTTGATAACGAAATGAATACATTGCCAATAGATGATGATATAAGAGAATCACCGATGCAAGAATGGAAATTTCCCGGTCTTGCTTCGAAATCAAAAAATGACAATTTATTAAATAAATTATATAGTCATTTCTTTTATACTTATATATCAAACTACAGTATTTATGCATACAATACAACTGATTATCAACAAGAAAGTAACAGCGACAAATTCGAGGAATTGATTAGGCGAGAAAAGAAAAAAACTTATGATGTAGAATATAGAAATTGGTTGAACGGCATATTCCATAAAAATGATGGGTATCAAACTCCTATTGTATTGTCCCCGTTTAGAACCAAAGGCAATATCAATATAAATACTGAAAATTTGCTGTCAAGAGAACGGCTGATTACTTTATTAGTAATGCCCAAATCTCAATTTCGTGTTATTAATGGTCATCTAGAAGTTACAGGATTTAAGTTGTCCAATCGAATGATTGTGTATAATGCAAAGTACTTAAATCAACATCTTGGATTTATGCGGCTACAACAACGAGGTTTTGATAAATTTAAAAATCTAATAGTTAATTATTGGGGGGAGATGGTTGCTGAAGATTTAACGAAGTTCACAGAAGTGCGTAAAAATTATGAGACCGCAGTTGGTTATTTAGTTTATAAGACTTTGAAAATTTCCAAACAATATAAACAATATAACCGTTTCTTTCGAGACCACCAAAATATAGCATATAAAATTGATGAAGAAGCTCTTCACAAATTAATCATACGAATAAGCATTGATCATTCTCATATTACAAGGAAAATATATCAGACATTAGCATATATTGTCTATGGAAAGTATGATTACGATGGTGATTCTTATGTCTTTGACATTGAGCAAACGTCTGCCAATACAGCAGCTATAATGGAATGTGAAAAAAAGAAATCAATGTCAGGTATCGGCAAGAATTTTATTCACTCAGCTGAAGAGTTAGTCCCGCCACCATTTTATAATATACAGATAGAACTCAGAGATAAGGATAGTGGACATTCAGTACTATTTGAAACTCTAAGTTCCGGAGAGAGACAGCAGGCATATTCTATTAGTGCTTTCCTTTATCACCTTTCAAATCTTGACTCTGTTTGGAAAGATTCAAACAAGCAACGGATCGCTTATAAGCACATCAATGTTGTGATGGAGGAAATAGAGCTATATTTCCATCCAGAATTACAGCGGACTTATATTAAGAATCTTCTTGAAGGAATCAAGCAAATACAAATTCCTAATATTAAAAGCATTCATATATGTTTTGTCACACATTCACCTTTTGTTCTGTCAGATATTCCCAGTCGTAATATTTTAGCATTAAAAATTAATGATGGAGAAGTAATGGAGAAAAAACACTTAAGTACTTTCGGTGCCAATATTCATGATATGCTTAAAGACAGTTTCTTCCTTACAAAAGGATCCATTGGTGCTTATGCAGAACTTATCATCAAAAACATTATTCAAGAAATGGAGTTTGCTAAGGAGAATAAAATAACTGAGGATACAAAGATTCATGAGAGGATTATGC
>DWYD01000176.1 GCA_019118865.1 Candidatus Coprenecus merdipullorum
GGCCAGAGCCGCAGGATATTCATCCTCGACGAGCCGACGGACGGTCTGCATTTCAAGGATGTGGAGCATATCGGCCGCTTGTTCCGCTCAATGGTCTCGGCCGGCAACACCGTCATCCTCGTCGAGCACAACACTGACCTCATCAAGTCCGCCGACTGGCTCATCGAGCTCGGCCCCTACGGCGGCGGCTCCGGCGGCGGGCTCCTCTACTCCGGCATTCCTTCCGGTGTGCTGACAGCTCCCCGCTCAATTACCAAAAATTATCTTTAACAGTAGAACGTTGATGGAGATCCGGCAGGAAATCCTACGGCTCAACAACGACCTTGATGACCCCGTCTGTATGGTGGGCGAACAGGCGGTAAGCCTCATCGATGCGGCTGAGCGGAAAGCGATGGGTGATGAGCGGTGTGGCGTCGATACGGCCCTCGGCGATGAGGCGAAGAATCTCTGCGCAGTTGCAGCCGTCCACACCGCCGGTCTTGAATGTCAGGTTTTTGCCGTACATGTCAGGCAGGGGCAGCACCTGCGGGTGGTCGTACATGGCGACAACTGTCACGACGGCATTGGGGCGGGCACATTCCCATGCCATGCGGAAGGTCTCCTCCGTACCGGCCACCTCGAGGACTGCATCGGCACCACCGTGGACACCATGCTCCAGAACGGTCTGCCGGCAATGCTCCGGGTCGGTCACCACTACCTCGGGATAATGCTCCCGGACGAAACGCCTGCGCTCAGGGGATTTCTCGCATACAATGATGCGGCGGGGCCGTCGGAGCATTACGCAGAGCAGTGTGCAGATACCGGTAGGACCGGCGCCGATGATCAGGACGGTGTCTTCCTCCGGCACGATCTCAGCAATCCTCGCCGCCCAGAATCCGGTGGCCAGCAGGTCCCCGGTAAACAGTGCCTGGGTGTCGCTCACTTCTTCCGGAATGCGTGTCAGTCCCTGGTCGGCGTAGGGCACCCGGACATACTCTGCCTGACCGCCGTCGATGCGGCAGCCCAGAGCCCAGCCGCCTAGAGGATCGTTGCAGTTGTTCACATAACCGTGGCGACAGAAGAAGCATGAACCGCAGAATGTCTCCACATTGACCGCCACCCGGTCTCCCGGCCTGACATTACCCACGGCAGAGCCGACTGCCTCTACCACTCCGACCATTTCGTGCCCGAGAGTAATTCCCGGCACGGCCCGGGGCACGCTTCCATGCAGAATATGAAGATCACTCGTGCAGATGCTTCCCAGAGTCACCCGCACCAGGGCATCGCGCGGCCCTTGCAACTGCGGTACCGGCTTGTCGAGCAGGGCCGCCTTTCCTTGTCCAAGATACGTATAAGCTTTCATGATGCGCAAATTTAATATGTATTCGTGACAATTATTCACATCTCATCCGATGAAACTGTCCGATGACTTCCCCGCCTGCGGCACGATTTTTTCATAGGGATGAGGCATTGTTTAATTTAACAGCGTTTAAATGGGTTTAGAAATTTTACTTATTGCCGTCATCGCCATTGTAGGCATGATAGTGCAGAGCAAGCTGCAGAAGGTTTTTGCAAAATATTCAAGGGTAATGTTCCACGGAGGGCTGACAGGACGGGAAGTGGCTGAGAAAATGCTGCGGGATCACGGTATCCGCGATGTGCGGGTGACCAATGTGAGCGGCCATCTTACCGACCATTACAACCCTGTCAACAAGACACTGAACCTCTCCGACTCCGTATACAACAGCAACAGTGTGGCGGCTGCGGCAGTTGCGGCACATGAGTGCGGACACGCAGTACAGCACGCGGAGGGTTACGCCTTCCTGAAAATGCGCTCTGCACTCGTCCCCATCGTGCAGTTTTCATCAATGTTCGCCCAGATAATAATCGTCCTTGGTATTTTTATGATGACAGCCTTTCCAGCCCTTTACTGGATTGGCATCGCGATGTTTTTCATGGTATTCCTCTTCAGTGTCATTACACTGCCGGTGGAGTACAATGCCTCGGCACGCGCCCTTGCATGGCTGGAGCGTTCCAATACTCTCTCAAGCATCGAGCTTGACCAGGCCCGCACTACTCTCCGCTGGGCAGCCCGTACGTATCTCGTAGCTGCTCTCAGTGCATTGGCATCTCTCGTCTATTATCTCGGATTCAGGCGGGATGAATAATTGCTGTTTTAGGAGTACAGGAGAGCGTACAGGCAGGGGTATAACAGAAGGTTATAGCGTATAAGTAAGTGTGTTGTGGGGGATTGCGGGAGACGCTGTAGTTTTGCGGCATGAAAACTACTACCGCAACAGCAACAGTATCAAGCACCGTCACAGTGCGTCAGTGGGTCGCCAGGATACTTTTCGTGACCCTGTTCATAGCATCGTTCTTCCTGCCTACTGCCGTAGCCCTGCTGGCCGGCATAGCCCTCGCCGTCACCCTCGGCTCACCCTTCCCTGTGTTTACCAAGAAAGTGTCGAAGTACCTGCTGCAGGCCTCCGTCGTGGGCCTCGGCTTCGGCATGAACCTCTATTCGGCCATGGAGTCCGGCAAGGACGGCATGCTCTTCACCATAGTATCGGTGGTGGGCGTGATGGTCATAGGCACCCTGCTCGGACGGGTCTTCAAACTCTCGCGGAACAACTCCTACCTGATTTCTTCCGGTACCGCCATCTGCGGAGGCAGCGCGATAGCCGCCGTGGCTCCCGTCATCGACGCTGATGACAACGAGACCACCCTCTCGATGGTGACGGTCTTTGTGCTCAATGCCGTAGCACTGCTGATTTTCCCCGCGATAGGCCACCTCACGGGACTCTCCCAGGAGCAGTTCGGAACATGGGCTGCCATTGCCATACATGATACCAGCTCGGTGGTGGGTGCAGGAGCCGCCTACGGAGAGGAGGCGCTGAAAGTCGCCACTACCGTCAAATTGACCCGCGCCCTCTGGATTATTCCCCTGGCCATTGCCACCACCTTCATTTTCAAGAAGAAGGGCAAGAAGATCTCCATCCCATGGTTCATCTTCCTCTTCATCGGTGCTATGTTGGCCAATACGTACCTCAACATCCCCCAGGCCGTTTCCGCCGGTATTGCCGGATTTGCGAAGAATGCCCTCGGCTCGACCCTCTTCCTGATAGGCTGCGGCCTCTCGGTGCAGAGCGTCAAGGAGGTGGGATTCAGACCCTTCCTGCTCGGCATCTCCCTGTGGGTGGTGATTTCAGTCTCCTCTCTGCTGGTGGTGACCATGCTGTAGCGGCGTCTGCACCGAAAGCGATTGTTGCGGATATTCCGGATATAATGGCGGAATATCCGTTTTTTATTTTTAAATTTGGGCAGCAAAAACTGTAATCTTTAGAAAAATGACAGCTCTAGGCAAATTCTTCTTGGCGGCGGCCGCCCTGCTCTTCACGGCGGTGCCTTCATCAGCCTGCTCCTCGGTAGTGATTTCCGGTAAGGTGACTCCGGACGGGAGGCCGCTGCTGTGGAAGCACAGGGACTCTGACTATCTGCAGAATTCGGTGAAGTTCTTCAAGGGGGAGAAATACTCCTTCATCGCTATTGTCAACAGCGTGGAGGACGACCCGACGGATGTGTGGATGGGGGTCAATTCGGCCGGCTTTGCAATCATGAATACTCAGTCGTTCAACCTCGTGGACGTGGCTCCGGGGGAGGAACGCGGGGCTGCTAACGGGCGGATAATGCGCCGGGCCCTGGAGATATGCGCTACGGTGGAGGACTTCCATCATTTTCTGGATACGCTGGCGAA
>DWYD01000177.1 GCA_019118865.1 Candidatus Coprenecus merdipullorum
CGTGGCCCTCGACCAGGCCTGCGCCGACATGGTGATGGCCGCCCCCGCCCTCCCCGGCAGCAAGCTCGAGAAGACCCATCCCCACGAGCACCTCTGCGGCGACGACAAGTTCCACATCCTGCATCCCGACACCAACTGGCAGTCCGGCCTCGAGCACGCCGAACGCATCGGCATCGGTACCCGCCAGTACGAGCTCATCAAGATCTGAGCCCCTTCCCCACTCCTGCATTCAGCCGGCAAAATATAGCCAACGCCTTCAGAGGGCTATACTTTTGCCGGCATATCGCGCACTACAACAAGGTCGTTTCGCTTTTTCAGCAAACGGCCCCGGAAACACTCCGAGGCCGTTTCATTTTCCTCCCGTCTATTCTTCCGCCCGTTTCTTTTCTCCCACATCTTTCCGCCCATCGCTTTTCTTCCATCGCCGCTACCGCAACGGCAGCAAATTCCGCGATTCAATGACGTTGTGGCAAACCTAGCGGCACTCACTTCTTCCGAAGGAGTAATGGGAATAGGCGATATCACAACTCCTTCCTAACTCCTTCCTAACGGCTCGGCAGGAACACAGACGGAGCAGCGGCGACTTCAGTTAACGAATTGACTTCGTGGTGCAGTGCTGAAAAATCCAAGCTGATAATCAACACTTTATAAATGAGCCTGCACATTTGCCCTAAAATGGAACGGACCAAATGTGCAGCCGATTTTTCAACACGCTGATTTTCAGACGATTTAAAATAGGGATGCACCCCGAAGTAAATTCGTTATGAAGACAGACGCGTTTTCCTACTGCTCCTTCCGAAGGAGCGGACCTATGAAATATTCTGGGAACGGCTTAAAAAGATGTAAAAAAGATGTAATTTTGAAGGCGCAAAACTCATAGAAATGAGAAGCATCAAAAACGAGATTGCGTACAAGGCAGCAAAGGCAGGGACTGAGGAACTGCTGCCTGGTCACGCGGAGAAATACGAAAAATAACGCTACCGGATTAAAACTATTTCATGAACAGCGAGGTAAAGACAAACTCGATGAAAGCGTGGGTGCTCGCAGCCAGACCGAAGACACTGGCGGGGGCAGCCACACCCGTGATTATGGGCGGCGCCTGCGCTTGGATGTGGCTGTACGGAAATACTGAAGCCGTAACGGTTGCAGCCGACATGGCAGACGCTGCTGCAGGATGCAAGGACTTGGCAGCACTGACAGCGAAGGCGTTTGACTGGGCGGCGTTCGCGCTGTGCATGCTCTTCGCGTGGATCATGCAGGTGGACGCCAACTTCGTCAACGACTATTTCGACTTCCGCAAGGGCGGGGACACGGAGCAGAGGCTCGGGCCGAAACGGGCCTGCGCACAGGGGTGGATTACCCCCGGAGCCATGAAGACAGGTATTCTGGTCACGACGGTTCTCGCTTGTGCGGTCGGTCTGCCCCTGATATGGACCGGCGGTCCGTGGATGATAGCTGTGGGCGCCCTCTGCGTGCTGTTCTGCTTCCTGTATACCACGAAATTCTCGAGGCTGGGGCTGGGCGATGTGCTGGTGCTGGTCTTCTTCGGGATTGTCCCCGTGGGATTCACATTTTACCTGCAGACCGGGACATGGGACCTGCAGACCACCCTGGCCGGACTCGCCTGCGGGCTGGCCGTCGATTGCCTGTTGGTAGTCAACAACTACCGTGACCGCGCAGAGGACGCAGCACAGGGAAAAAAGACCATCGTAGTGCGCCTCGGAGGCAGGACCGCCATTATGCTGTACTACCTGCTGGGACTTTGCGCCACGATGCTGGCCGCAGCCGCCATTGTCCTGAGCAAGCCCGGATGGTGCGCCGCTCCCCTGCTGCTGTACGCTGCCCTGCACCTGGCCACGTCCCGGCGTATCAGCGATACCGACGGAGCGGCCCTCAACCCCTTCCTGGGCAAGACTTCCCGCAATTTTTTCCTATTGGCGCTGTTGTTTGCCGTAGGGTGCGTGCTCTGAAAAAAGTAAATGTTTCAGCATTAAGGTACAATTTTTGCAGTAATCAGTCGATTTGGTCTATATTTGCACCGCCCTATATTGCAAAACTATGCAGATTAACATCCCTACAGAGAAATTTACAAGGACAGGCCGCAGGATGGCCGTCAGAATCAGGAAAATCAGGAGACTGCCCAAATGGATATGGTACGTCATTCTCGGAGTACTCGTAGCGGGTATCACCGTATGGATCATACTTTCATGGCCGGAGCCGCCGAAACCGGAATATCCGATAGTGGAAGTCCAGCCGGTAGTCATCGATGACGTGGAAATCTACGGTGAATACGCCGGCAAGATCAGTGCCCAGCAGTTCGTGGAGGTGCGGGCAAGGGTCGAAGGATATCTCGAGGAGATACTGTTCGAGGAAGGCTCCTACGTCAGGAAGAATCAGACCCTGTTCATCATCGACCCCAAGCCTTACCGTGCGGACATGGAGAGGGCCAAGGCCCAGCTCAACAAGAACAAGGCTCTGGAGCTAAAGGCCGAGAGAGACCTGGAGCGTATCCGCCCCCTCTTCGAGCAGAACGCCGCCAGCCGTCTGGACCTGGACAACGCCATAGCTGCCTACGAGAGCGCAAAGGCCGAGGTGGTAATGAGCGAGGCGGACCTGACCCAAGCAGAGATCGCTCTCGGATACACCACTGTCCAGTCTCCCATATCAGGCTTCATCAGTGAGAGCAACGTGGACCTCGGAACCCTCGTCGGTCCCGGCGGAAAGTCCCTGCTCACGACCATTGTCAAGAGCGATACCGTTCAGGTGGATTTCAGCATGACATCGCTCGACTACCTCAAGAGCCGCGAGAGGAACGTCAACCTCGGACAGCAGGACACCGCCCGCAAGTGGAACCCTTACGTGACCATCACTCTGGCTGACAACTCAGAGTACCCGATGAAAGGCTTCGTGGACTTCGCGGATCCCCAGGTGGACCCCAACACCGGAACATTCTCCGTCAGAGCCGAAATGGCCAATCCTGACCGTGCCCTCCTTCCCGGACAGATTACCAAGGTGCGCCTCCTTCTGGACGTGCGCGAGGACGCCATCGTGGTGCCTACCAAGGCCCTGGTCATCGAGAAGGGCGGAGCCTACGTCTACGCCTGCCGTCCGGACAGCATAGTCGAGAAGAGATTTATAGAGCTCGGCCCCGAGATAGGCAATAACGTAGTCGTGGAGCGTGGACTCGGACCGGACGAGAACATCATCGTCGAGGGATTCCACAAACTCAGCCACGGCGTCAAGGTCGCCCCGATAATCGTAGCACCGGAACATCCCGAGGCAGACTCCGAGAACGACGGCCGCTTCTCATTCGGCACCGACAGCACGGCATCAGCGGCCGACAGCACATCATACAAAAACACAGACAGCACCAAGACAGAGACTACAGCGAATGAAAAGTGATTTCTTCATAGACCGGCCGATATTCTCCACGGTCGTCTCCATCGTCATCGTGCTGGTGGGCATGATAGGCCTCTTCCTGCTGCCTGTCGACCAGTACCCGGAGATTGTGCCACCCGTGGTGCAGGTCTCCGCCTCCTACCCCGGAGCTGACGCCGAGACCGTGTCACAGGCCGTAGCCACCCCTATCGAACAGGAGCTCAACGGTACTCCCGGCATGCTCTACATGGAGTCGCGGAGCACCAACTCCGGCTCATTCACCGTCACCATCACCTTCGACATAGACACCGACCCCGACCTGGCGGCCGTCGAGATACAGAACAGGGTAAAGCAGGCCGAGGCCCGTCTTCCGGCAGAGGTCATCCAGAACGGTATCTCGGTGGACAAACAGGCTTCTAACAAGCTGATGACCATCACCCTGCTGTCCAACGACCCCAAGTTCGACGAAGTGTACCTCAGCAACTACGCCACCCTCAACGTGCTCGACATGCTCCGCCGTATCCCGGGCGTAGGCCGTGTATCCAACGTCGGCAGCCGCTACTACGGCATGCAGATCTGGGTGCAGCCCGAGCGCCTGGCCAGCCTGGGGCTGACCGTACAGGACATACAGAGTGCCCTGCGGGAGCAGAACCGCGAGTCGGCGGCAGGTGTACTCGGACAGCAGCCCATGAACGAAGTGGACGTAACCGTCCCGATTGTCGCCCAGGGCCGTCTGTCTACAGTCAGCGAGTTCGAGGACATAGTCCTCAGGGCCAATCCTGACGGTTCTATCATCCGTCTGCGCGATGTCGCCCGCGTCTCCCTGGAGGCCCAGTCCTACAACACTGAAAGCGGTATCAACGGAGGCAATGCGGCCGTGATGGACATCCGCATGCTCCCCGGCATGAACGCCATGGAGGTGTCCGAGTCCGTCAAGAAGGCCATGGACGAGATCAGCCGCAACTTCCCCGAAGGCATCTCCTACATGATACCTTTCGACATGACCGAATACATCTCCCAGTCAATCCACGAGGTGTACAAGACCCTCTTCGAGGCCCTCTTCCTCGTGATTCTGGTAGTGTTCCTCTCCCTGCAGAGCTGGAGAGCGACCCTCATCCCTGCCATCGCGGTGCCCATCTCCCTGATAGGTACATTCGGAGTCATGCTCATCTTCGGCTTCTCCCTCAACACTCTGACACTGCTGGGTCTGGTCCTTGCGATCGGTACTGTCGTGGACGACGCGATAGTGGTGGTCGAGAACGTGGACCGCATCATGAACGAGGAGAAGCTGTCAGCCTACGAAGCCACCAAGAAAGCCATGAACGGCCTGGGCAGCGCCCTGATAGCCATGTCGCTGGTACTCTGTGCGGTGTTCATCCCGGTGAGTTTCCTCTCCGGCATTACCGGCGCCCTCTACCGTCAGTTCACCATAACCATCGCAGTATCAGTAATCATCTCCACTATAGTGGCCCTGACCATGAGCCCTGTGATGTGCTCGAAGTTCCTCAAGCCCAAACAGGAGGGCGAGGAGGAGCGCAAGAACTTCATCTTCCGCGCCATCAACCGCTGGCTAGCAAAGGGACAGTCAGTATACGTCCGCGCCATACGCAGTTTCCTGGGACATTCCAAACGATCGTTCGCAGCTTTCGGCATAGGCCTGGTCAGCATCTGGGCCATGACCCAGATTATACCTCAGAGTTTCCTGCCTCAGGAAGACCAGGGATATTTCACCGTAGAGTTCGAGCTGCCTGAAGGAGCTACCCTCGAAAGGACCCGCGAAGTCACCGACCGTGCCATGGCCTGGCTGCTCGAGCAGCCCGACGTGCGCTATGTGCTCAACGTCACCGGATCCAGCCCCCGCGTCGGCACCAACCAGTCCCGCAGCCAGATGACCGTCATCATGAAGCCCTGGGAGGAGAGGGAGAATCCGGACCTGCCGGCCTTTATGTCCGAAGTCATGGACGAGTTCACACAATATCCGGAGAGCAAGGTCTACCTCAGCACTCCCCCTGTCATTCCCGGCCTTGGAACCTCAGGAGGTTTCGAAATGGCACTTGAAGCCCGAGGCGACCTGACTTATGAGGAACTGCAGAGAGCATCCGATACACTGGTCTACTATGCCTCACAACGCAAGGAACTCACCCGAGTAAGCAGCTCCATGCAGGGCGACATCCCCAAGCTCTACTATGGCGTGGACCGCGACCGGGCCAAGCTCCTCGGAGTCTCCGTCTCGGACCTGTTCACGACGATGAAGGCCTTTACCGGCTCCGTCTACGTCAACGACTTCAACCTTTTCAACCGCGTCTACCGCGTCTACATCCAGGCCGAGGAGCCCTACCGCCGCTGGCGTGACAATATGAACATGTACTTCGTCCGCGGCAACGGAGGTGCCATGATTCCCGTCACTTCGATAGGCACCACCGAATACACCACCGGTCCCGGAACCATCAAGCGCTTCAACATGTACTACGCCGCCACCATCACCGGTGAGGCTGCCCACGGCTACAGCTCCGGCCAGGCCATGGAGATCATGGAAGAAATAGTACGCGAGAAGCTGCCTGCCAACGTAGGCATCGAGTGGAGCGGTCTGTCCTATCAGGAGAAGCAGCAGAGCGGTCAGACAGGACTAGTCCTGGCCCTGGCCTTCCTCTTCGTATTCCTCTTCCTGGCGGCCCAGTACGAGAGCTGGTCGGTGCCCATAGCCGTCATCCTGTCCCTGCCCGTGGCATGTATCGGAGCATTTCTCTCCATTCTGGTTCTGGGCATGGAAAACAACGTATACTTCCAGATTGGACTCGTCATGCTGATCGGAGTTGCTGCCAAGAACGCGATTCTCATCGTCGAGTTCGCCAAGGAGGAAGTAGAGAAAGGCAAGGACATAATCCAGGCCGCCATTACAGCCTCCGAGCTGCGTTTCAGGCCCATCGTCATGACCTCCCTGACCTTCATCCTCGGTATGCTGCCCCTCGTGCTCGCCTCCGGTCCCGGCTCCGCCAGCCGCCAGGGCATCGGAGTCTGCGTATTCTTCGGCATGATTGCGGCCACCACCCTTGGAATCGTCTTCGTCCCCTTCTTCTTCGTCTGGATATACAGGCTCAAGGAGAGATTTGCCAATAGAAAAAAGAAGAGACTGAAAGCATGAGACACACTATCGTAAAAATATCAGCCGCGGCGGCGGTATGCGGAGCGCTCTTCCTCCTGCAGGGCTGCGGAGCGGCAGTAAAACAATGCACCGACCCCCAGCTCGACATTCCGGAGACCATCATCCCCGGAGGCTACGCTGACACACTCTGCATCGCCGACCTGGAGTGGTCGGAAATCTTCTCCGACCCACTGCTCAAGGACCTGATTCAGAAGACACTGGACAACAATAAGGACATGCTGACGGCTGCCGCCCGCGTCCGTGAACTCGAGCGGCTCCACAGGGTCACACGCGCCGACCAGTTCCCCGCCCTCAGGGCCAGAGGCAACCTGGAACAGGAAAATTATCAGTACACTGACGCAGACCCGGTCAAGGACAATGAGTTCGGCATGAAGGCCGCTGTCTCCTGGGAAATAGACCTCTTCGGCCGTCTCCGCTGGGCAAACCGAGGGGCAATGGCACAATACCTGGCCTCCATCGAGTCACAGAGGGCGATGCAGATGACCCTCGTGGCCGCAGTCGCCACTGCATACTTCGAGCTGGCCGCGCTGGACAACGAGCTGGACATCGTCCTCCGCACCCGCGACACCTGGAGGGAGAACGTCAAGCAGGCCCGCCTCCGCTTCGAGGGGGGACTGACCACTGAGATTCCCTACCAGCAGGCACAGGTAGAGTATGCCAGCACGGCAGCCCTCGTACCTGACCTACAGAAGGAAATTGCCCTGAAGGAACATGAGATAGCTCTGCTCGCAGGAGAGTTCCCCTCCTCGGTGGAGCGCTCAAAACTCAACACACACGACAGCTTCCCCGACCTCATGCACGTGGGTGTGCCCTCGGAGCTGCTCCTGCGGCGTCCCGACCTGATGGCCGCCGGGCAGAAACTGAAGTCCGCCATGGCTGATGTGGGCGTGGCCTGGGCCGAGCGTTTCCCTAAACTGGAAATCTCTTTTGCAGCCGGAGTCGAGAACAACACCTTCACCCACTTTTTCACAGGCCCTTACTGGTATCCTATCCTTAACCTGACCTCTCCCCTCTTCGCATTCGGCAAAAACAAGGCCAGATACCAGGCAGCAGTCGAGGCCTACAACCAGGAGCGCTACCAGTACGAGCAGAAAGTCCTCGAAGTCTTCAAGGAAGTCAACGACGCAGTGTCATCCTACTCCTCAGCCCGCGAGAAAGTCTCCCTTTTGGGCAACCTGCAGGACGCCTCCCGGAAATACGTCGAACTCGCCCTTTTCCAGTACCAGAACGGCTACATCAGCTACATTGACGTCCTCGATGCCCAGCGCAGCTATTTCAACGCCGAGATCGACTACTCCAACTCCGTCCGTGACGAATTCCTAGCCATCATCGGCCTCTACAAGGCCCTCGGCGGCGGGTGGTCCGTCCCGGAAGAAGAATCCGAAACCTCCGGAAAATAACATAAAATCACAATTTATTGGGAATTCCGTTGATTTTCTCAGCGGAATTTTTTATTTTTGGCAAAAATCACAATACACAGTGAATACAGAAGAAATAGGTAAAGCCATCCGGGACCGCAGGAAGGCACTCCAAGTCCGGCAGGAAGAGATAGCCGGACTCTCGGATGTCGGAATCAACACGCTCGTCGCAATTGAACGCGGACAGAGTAATCCGAAACTCCGTACACTGCTGTCTATCCTCGACACCCTCGGCCTGGAACTCACCGTTAAACTTAAGGACTGACGATATGAGACAATGCGAAGTATATGTACACGACATCAGGGCAGGACTGCTGACTGAGGAGGACAACGGAGAATATATCTTCGCATACGATTCCCCGTATGTCGCTGACAAAATGCCCCCCGTCAGCCCGACCCTGCCGCTGAGAGAGGAGCCCTACCGCTCCCCTTACCTGTTCGCTGTCTTCTTCAACATGCTCTCCGAAGGAGAAAACCGTCAGACTCAGTCCCGACTGCTGCATATTGACAGCGACGATGATTTCGGAATACTTCTAGCCACCGCACAGAATGACACCATCGGAGCCATCACCGTCAAACCTATAGAGCCATGAGACCGCTGACCGTATGCCCGTCCACTCTCGCACCCGGATTCAGCACATTTTGCCCGCTGGCAAGAAGACTGCTGTTCGACGGAAAGGCTGTATCCCATATTTTCCCCAGGACAAGTCCGGCTGATCCGGATTACAAGAATGTCCAGAACACGGCGCGACATATCGGACGGATATCTCTGTCCGGAGTTCAGCCGAAGTTCTCCGCTGTCGTTGGTGAGGACCTGCGCCTGCGCTATACCCGTGAAAATGAGCGCGGGCATTTCATTTTGAAACCGCAGCCGTCCAGCTACCATATAATCAACCGCGAGTTCTGCGCCGCCAATGAGAACCTTACCATGCAACTCGCCTCACAGGTCTACCGGATTGAGACCGCGGCCAACGGACTGTGCTTCTACGAAAACGAAGAAGCCGCCTACATCACAAGAAGATTTGACATCCACAGCGGAGGCAAATACATGCAGGAGGATTTCGCTTCCTTGATGGGCCTTACAAAATCCAACGGCGGCGCGGACTACAAATACAGCCGTGCAAGCTACGAAGACTGCGCGGACGTGATCCGCCGCCACGTAAAAGCCTACCGCATAGACCTACTGCGTTTCTTCCGGCTGGTACTGTTCAATTTCATATCACTGAACGACGATGCCCACCTAAAAAATTTCTCTTTAATCAACACCGGCCATGAATATCGCCTGACTCCGGCCTACGACCTCATCAACACTTCGCTGCACCTGGTCAACCACCGGATATTTGCCCTTGATAAAGGGCTTTTCAAAGAAGGAATGCAGCTATCCGATGTCCGCCAGGTCTGCCGCAAGGACTTTGAGGAATTCGGACGCAGAACTGGTCTCAATGACAAGACCGTGCAACGGGAACTGGACTTCTTCGCGGCAATACATTCTGAAGCAGAACAAATCATCAGCAGATCCTACCTCTCCGAAGAGCTGAAGGAACAATACATGAACTCACTCGACTATCGCCGCAAAATGCTGACATTCTGAGGGCATCGGCCTCTACAAGGCCCTCGGCGGCGGGTGGTCCGACGATGCGGAATAACAAAAAATGTTGCAACGTTTTTTGTTGCAACATTTTTTGTTATATTAGCATTATCCGCAAAGATACCCCTAAGACAGTCAAAGAGAATGTATGCCCGCACGTTCCGCAAATGCACCGGTGCAAGATGCCGCAGGTGACGGGGTAGCGTGGAGGCACTCCAATGTCTGCCGAGGACCTGTCCTCCGCCGTTTTTGAGAAGTACCTGATAACGAGACGGATGTAAGACAGCACGGAAGATAGGTGTCACGGGTATGACCATGGACTTGGAGGAAAGCCGCTGTGAAAGGTCCGGAGTCCCTACCCGGTGGCTCTGCCTCTGCCTTGAGCCTGGGGCCTGGCAAAGGAGGGTCACCCTCTGAAATCGGAGACAGCAGCATAACCTTCTCTGCGTCTGTCCGGTAATAATTGCACCTGCCTGCCAGACACGATCATCAAAGCCGGGCACTCACGGTGCGGAGTAAAAGTCCCGCGACGTACCACGACACAGCGCCAAATGCCACTATACATTTTCGTTAAATTGGAAATACCTGTAAATCCCGACGTTGGCAAAATCACAAAATGTAAGGAGCATCCCAAAATGCCGTATTTTGAGGAAAATCGGAACATCTAACATTCTTGCAAAAGCAGGACATCTTGATAATCAACAAAATGCGATGCAACGAAAATGTATAGTGGCGAGTTGCATGATAGCTGACGGGGTAGAGCCGCGCGTCAGCATCTCCTGCTCAATCCGGCTTTAGCTGTATGAGGTCTGCCAGGGGGCATCTTTGCGGACAATCATTAAATTTATTTAACTGCGATTCGGCATCTGAACCGAAATCAACAGACATATCTGACTAAGATCTAGAAAGTCTCTCTTTTTAAACAAGTTCCATTCAGAAAGTCTATCCATATATCTTCCTTTCCTGTAGTTCTGATACCGATCGGACAGCCCTCATTACAACTTTATTCCCAGTTGCCGTCCTCAATGTCTCCGCCGATTTCGATCTCTATCTGGACGGGGTTGGAATTGATCGTCAGGGAGAGGGTGTGCTGCATTCCCGGCTTGAACTGGAAAGTGTGGAGCTGATCCGCCTGTTTCTAAAGAGGTTCTGGCAAAACCCGGATGTAAACAGACTGAAACAATCCCACACTCGTATCGTCTGCGTAGAATACACAAGCCAATACAAGTGACGGTGCTGTCGTCGTCCTTACATCCATTGAAACTGCCAGATTTCTTTAGAAGGACAGTGCGAAAACACTTTCACCAATATGTCCGCCATACACTTCCGCGCATGACTCTGCAAATATAGTAATTTTACACAAAAACAGCACCTTAATCTATAGGGATTGTTCCGTACGCTAATGTGAGAATATTATTGATATCGCAACGGCCCTTCTTGGCCTGATTTTCACCGGACACACGGCATCGCTTGTCGTTCGCGAAAGAGTCAACCGTAAAAAATATGCATTTGAACTAGTCATCACCGATGTAACTTCACAATGAGCCAGCGGCCGCCTTTGTCTGGCAGCCCGCCCTGCTCCACGCCATCAACGCCGGAACCATCTCATTCCAGGACCCGATCTACGCATGGTGGCTTCGGCACTGCTATTTCATTTAGCACACTTTAGAGGATTTTGAGTAACTTTGTAAGTGAAAATAAAAACAGATATGGTACAGTTCAAGGATAAGACCCTGCTGATCACCGGCGGGGGCACAGGTATAGGCGAGGCTATCGCCTATCAGTTCGCACAGAGAGGAACTAATGTGATACTCACCGGGCTCGGCGAGGAGCAGCTGACGAAAGTGGAGGAGCGCTGCCGGCAGTACGGCGTGAAGGCCTGGCACCGTGAGGTCAACTTAGAGGACCCGGCTTCCATCGACGCTTTAATAGAGTATGTGGACAGCCTCGGCCTGAAACCGGACTTCTTCGTGCTCAACGCCGGCATCTCCCAGCGGGCCCTGACCCTCGACTGCGACATCTCGATGGACCGCAAGCTGATGGAGATCAATTATTTCGGCGGAGTATACATCATCAAGAAATTCAAGGAGCACCTGAAGGCCGCCAAGGAGAT
>DWYD01000002.1 GCA_019118865.1 Candidatus Coprenecus merdipullorum
GCCGTACTCGATGCGGGCCGTGGCCGAATGGGGACGGGTCTGGGAGAGCAGGGGCTCGCCGGCGCGTATGGCCTCGTCGGTAAAGGTATAGGCCAGCCGGGCCCCGAGACCGAAGGGCAGGCGGGTCGAGACGGATACGTCCACTCCGCGCACCTGCAGGGGGCTCATGTTGGTGTACATCATGCCGCCGAGCTCTTCGTTCCAGACGGTGGTGATACGGTTGTCCACGAAGTTGTAGAAGCCTGAGACAGAGGCGGAGAGGTATTTCCAGTTGTACTCTGCCGAGACATTGAGGTTCTCGCTGGATTCGGGCTCAAGGTCCGGGTTGCCGTAGATCATGAAGATGCTGGCCATGTCGAAGGACATGTACATCTCCTTGAGGGTCGGGGCCCGGAAGCCGCCGGAATAGGAACCTCGGAAGGACCAGCCTCCGGTGCGGTACATCACGCTGAGCTTGGGGGAGAAATGGCTGAGCCGCTTCTGGGAGAAGAAGTCGTAGCGCATGCCTCCGATGAGGTTCCAGTGCTCGTTGATATTGGTCTCCACCTGGGCGAAGACGTCGGCGGTATGCTGGACATAATATCCGTTGTCCTCGAACTGGTAGGACATCAGGTAGTCGCGCATGTAGTCGCCCCCGACTATCATGGTGCTCTGCCCGTCGGCTGTCAGGTCGTAGGTGTAGATGCCGCGGACGGTGTGCTGGACGTTGCTGTAGTCGCGCACGTCGGTGCTGTTGAAGAGCAGGTAATCGCTCTTGTCGTACTGGTCGAAGCCGTAGGAGAGTTCCACGCGGTTGCGGTCATTCACGTTCCACTCCCCGCGGAGACCGCCGCTGAAGTCGCGGTAGCGGTCGCGGGTGTCGCTCTGCAGGTCCCTCTCGCGGAAGAAGTAGCCGGCGCGGGCGGTCAGTTTCAGACCCTCGACCGGCTCATACTGCAGACGTTCCTTGACACTCCAGTTGTAGCCGCCGTAGAAGGTGCTGTAGTCGCCCTCCGAGGGCATGGCGTAGGAGTCTATGCTGGTGTACTGGGCATTGGTCATGCTGTTCAGCTTCCCGGCCTGGAAGCCCACCGAGCCGCCGTAGCGCTGTTCGTTGTGGGCACCGTAGCGGGCGTTGACGTTTACGGACCAAGGCTCCGTAGCTCCGGCGCTGATGAGATTGACCACCCCGCCCACGGCATTGGAACCGTAGAGGGAGGAGGCCGCGCCCTTGATTATCTCCACGCGCTGGACATTGTCCAGGTTCAGGCGGTTATAGTCGATATTATCCAGGGTCTCGCCGGCTATGCGCTCCCCGTCCACGAGGAAGAGGACCGAGTTGCCGCCGAAGCCCTGCATGTTCAGGGTCACCTGCTGGTCCATCGCGTAGGAGAACTCGATGCCGGGCAGCTCCGCCTCGAGCAGATCCCCGATGTTGAGGGCGTCCACCCTCTCGATATCCTGCACTGTGATGACACGGGTGAGTATCGGGCTGTTCTTGAGCAGGCGCGGGGTGCGGGTACCGGTGACCACCACCGTTTCCAGATTCATGTAGTCCTGTTCGAGAGTCACATTCAGAGTATCCTCCGGATGCCCGGCCAAAGAGATCTCCTGGGAAAGGAAGCCCAGCAGATGAAAATACAGCACTGATTTCCCATCCGGAACTGTTATGCTGTAGCGGCCGTCACCGCCTGTTGCCGTATATATGGTGTTATCGCCCTTTACCACTATATCGACCCCGGCCAAAGGAATACCGTCCCTGTCTGCAACCACACCGGAGACAGTACGGTTCTGCGCATATGCGGTCCACGACATCAATATAAGAGTCGCCGCCAGAAACATTTGTCTCAACATCGTCAGAATTCCAAAGGATATACGTAGTCAATAGTCATGAAGCCCTTGACCTTACTGTCGTTCATGTAGTTGATAAGCTGGATGGCCGCCGCTTTGCCCTCCGCTGTTATCAGGACATAGACTTTGCCGGACATCGTGTATACGGGAGGCATGGTGGAGGTATCGACATTGAGCCATTTGGACAGTTCCGGATTGTACCAAGACGGGGCGTAGACAATGATGCCGTCCATCATCCTGGACATATCGATCGTGACACGGTCCTCGGTCCAGATGTCCTCTACCCAGGTGCCCTGGGGCATGGAACCGGATGCGAGCAGGGCGTCTATCGAGGTGAAGGAGGTCTCGATGACCCGGCCACCGTTGGTCTTGACATCGTAGCGGTGCACGGCGAAGTCCCAGCCTTCAGTCACATCTCCAGTCTCGGAACCGTCCTCTGCTATAAAAGTGGTATCCAGGGCAAATGTCTCGAAATCCAGATAGTTCCAACGGGTATAGGAGGTTGCGTCAATGTAAATTGTTCCTGAGGACGTAGCCTGCTCCACCTTCGTAAAACCGAACTCATCGATAACCGAAGGCTCATCGTAGATGCCCTCGAATATCCCGTTGCACGAAGGGAGCGACACGGCCGTCAGCAGTGCCGCCCCCGTCTGCAACATTATCAGTAATGGCTTAGGGTTTCTTTTCATTTACTTAGAACCTTCAAATTCCACGTTGATGGTCATAGGCATGGCTCCGGGTTTGATCTCTGCGCTGACAGTCAGCTTGCTGCCGTCGGCCGCCACTGTTCCGGCAAGGCTGCCGGTCACGTTGATGTCTCCGGCCATAGTGTCGATGCTCTCAGCCGCCAAAGCATAGGTGCCGTCAGCAGACTCTGTGAGTGTCACGTCCACTGTGATATCCTCTAATGTCATCATGCCCATGCCGAAGCTGGAGATGGTGAGGACTGTCTTGCCGTCGTCCGCAACATCGAGAACCATTGTCGCATTCTCTACCGGATCCATGGCACTGCCCATGACGGACATGTTCAGAGTACCGGTATATGTGCCGCTGAGCACCAGACTTGCAGGAGCCTCGCCGGGCTGTACGGTAATCTTCAGGCCGCCCATTACTGCCGGAATGTCAAACGTAAAAGTGAAATCCTCTGTGCTTTTTACTGTCGCCGAGAGGGTGCAGTCGTACTCACTCTGGGAGTCGGCGGACATGCCCATGACGGTCTTGCCGCTGCCGGTCACCGTGTAGGTGCCGTCAGATTCGGTAACCGCTGCGCCGGTGACGGTGAATGTGCCCCAGGTGTCAGAGGTGTAGCTGACCGCGACGGTCTCACCGCCTTCCTCTGCGGTAACGGTCAGGGTCTGCGCGTCGCTCACCATGGGTGTGGGAGAATACTGGAACTCAGCCTTCGACCAGCCGGTGTAGGTGCCGGCAACCTCTGTCGCGGGCTTAATCTCTTCTACGGGGTTGCAGCTCATGGCTGCGAGGGCCGCCATAACGGCCACGGGAATGAATTTTGTCAGTCTCATTTTATTTATCTTTTATAATTCTTTCAAATGACACTGCAAAATTACCGTCCGCGCCCTCCCCGGACAATCGCCAAAAATAGGGATTCCGCCATCCCCGCATAATCATCTGTTGCGAGAATGACGGAATCCGTCTGCAATTGCCTATGGCCCGTGTCCTATCTCAGGAGGCACTCAGGGGCATCCTTTCCGAGGAGCCAGCGGTACCAGAAGATCAGGTCGGAGTTGGAGGAGTGGATGGCCTGATAGCCTCTGTATCCGTGGTATCCGCCCGGATAAATCATAAGCTCAAACTGCTTGTCGGCCTTCTGGAGGGCATCGATGAGCTGGAGGGTGTTCTGCATGTGGACATTGTCATCGGCTGTTCCGTGGGTGATGCGGAGCATCGAGCCCTTGCCGCCACGGTACTTGTCGGCACGCTCCCATACGCGGGTGAAGGCATAGCCCTCGGGATTGTCCTCGGGAGTATCCATGTACCTCTCGGTATAATGGGTGTCGTAGAGCTGCCAGTCGTACACTCCTCCGCCGGCGATACCGTACTGGAAGTAGTCGGCGCCGTCGGTCAGGGCCAGAACGGTCATCGTGCCGCCGAAGGAGAATCCGGTGATGCCGATCTTCTCAGCGTCCACGTAAGGGAAGGTCCTCAGGTACTTCACCCACTCGATGTAGTCGGCCAGCTCGGTCTGTCCGAGGGAGCGGTAGACGTAGTTGACGCCCTCCTTGCCGCAGTGGCCGGAGGCGCGGTGGTCGATCGATATCTGGATGACGCCCTCTATGGCCCAGAGCTGGTTGTTGCGGGAAGGAGCCTGCCATGTATCCATGACCGTACCGGAGTTGGGACCGCCGTACATGGAGACGATGACGGGATATTTCTTATTGGTATCCAAGTCTATCGGGAGACGGATCGAGGCCGGGAGGGTGTAGCCGTCCACTTCGATGAAGAGCATCTGCGCCTCAGCCAGCTTATAGTTGTCGTACTCAGGGCCCTTGGAGTCGCCGAGGACGGTGTACTGAGCCTTCTTGCCGCTTCCTATCTTCACTAAGACGGTCTTGGTGGGTGTAGAGACATTGGATATCTGGGCAGCGTAGTACTTGTTGTCGGGTGAAATCTGAACTGCCGAGAAGTTGTAGTCGCCGAAGGAGATGCGCTCGGTGGTGCGCTTCTTCAGATCCAGCCTGTAGACGTCATAACGGGTGGATATCTCGGCCCTCGAGGTGAAAAAGAGCACACCCCTGGCCTCGTCTAACTTGAGGATGCGGGTGCCCCAGTTGCGGCCCTCGGTGAGCTTAATGTACTGCGAGCCGTCGAAGGGCTGGAAATAGATCTGCTCCCATCCGTCGAAATCGCGGGTCATGTAGAAGCCGTCCTCGGTGAAGACCATATCGTCGATCCAGTCGATCCAGGTCTTCTGATGCTCCTCGTACAGAGGCTTCTTCGAGCCGTCGAAAGGAGACACCTCATAGAGTATCAGATGGTTCTGGTCCCTCGGCATCCAGGGCACCATGAACTTGTCCGACTCAGCGCTCCAGAACGGAGTACCGAAATACTGGTCGTCCTCGCGGTCGAAGTCAGCCCAGACGGTCTCGCCCGTGGTCAGGTCGATCATGCCTATCTCCACCTTGGGATTCTCGTCCCCGGCCTTGGGGTAGCGGGTCTCGTTCAGGGTTCCGTGCTTGCCCTTGGCATCGTAGATAGGGAACATCGGCACGTTCGTGTCATCGAACTTGTAGTAAGCTAAGCGTTTGCTGTCCGGTGACCACCAGAAGGCCTTGTAACGGGTGGCCCTGCCGAGAATCTCCTCGTAGTACACCCACGAGGACCAGCCGTTCAGAATCAAGTCCGAACCGTCGGTGGTCAGCGCGGTGTGCTCGCCGGTGGCCACGTCCATCACGTAGAGGTTGTTGTCCTTGGTGTAGGCGATCTTCGTGGAGTCCGGCGAGAACATGGGATTGTCCACGGTCTTGCTCAACTCCTCGAGGATGGCCGGCCGGACCTTGGGCTCCGGCATCTGATAGGGCGAGGTCTCCTGGGTCTTTATGTTGTAAAGACCCAGCTCACGGTTCTCAGAGACAATAAGATTGCTCCTGTCATACCATCCAAGAGGCATGGGAATAGGACTTGTGATGCCCTCGGGCATTCCCTGTGCTACCTGCTCCAGAGTGAGACTCTGCTTCTCCCCGCTCTCCTGGGCATAGCCCACGGCAGCAGAAAGAAGAGCGGCGGCTGCTAAAAATATTTTTCTCATTTGATCAGATCTATTTGGGTTAAATAATCGATTTTGCAGCCCAAATTTAATTATTTTTCCACAAATTCCTAAAATCTTACGGTCCTACAGCTCCGCCCAGTCAAACCAATAATCCGCCGGATACCTCCAGCTGTCTTCCAGACATTCGGGGTAGCGCTTGCCCGAGAGCACCATCAGCACCGAGCCGGGCTCCTCCGCCCTCAGGCAGTTGGCATATCCCGCCGGCACGCAGATAATCTCACTCCTGCGGTCCGATATCCGGTAAATCTCCGGCTTCAGGTCCTTTGACGGACTGTCCCAGTCATCCGGAGCCACGAACGCCATCGTAAAACTCCCGGCCACACACTGAAACCACTTCCGCTCAAACTGATGTCCGTGCCATCCGCGCACTATCCTTGTATCTATATTCCTTATAAAATAGTACCGTTCCACTCCCTCGAACGAAAAAGAGTTCATTGAGTGGATTGTACCGCGGCGGTCATTGAAAATCTCGCCCCGGATGACGGTTATCGGTTCTATATCCGTTCTCATATCCATCATTTCCAAACATTTTACAGCGATGCCCCAAAGTTAATTATTTTTTATTATTCCGAGGAAATCGAGTACACCGGATTACGCAGCGCGGCCCTCCGGCTCTGGAGCGTGACAGTAACGACCGTAATCAGGGACACCAGCACCAGCGCCACGAGGAATATCCACACCGGTACGGGACTCTGGTAGGGAAATGAGGAGACCCACCGGCGGATGATGAACCAGGCTACGGGCACCGCCACGGCAAAGCACACCGCGGTAATCCTCAGGTAATAACGGTTGAGCATCAGCAGTATCTCCCCCACGGAGGCTCCGTGTACGCGGCGGACCGCTATCTCCTTGCGGCGGAACTGCGTCTCGAAGTACACTAAGCCGAGAATACCGATAACGGAAATCAGCAGGGAAATCCAGGAGGCCGTGGTAATCATGCGGACCAGCCTGTCCTCCTGGGCGTAGAGGCCGGCGACCGCATCATCGAGGAAGCGCACGTCCATGCTCCCGGTGTTGAAGGAGGGATCCAGCCCGCTGAGCGTCTTCCGGATGAAGCTGAACGTGGCCGGGATATCCCCGGTCATGATCTTGGCGTATCCCACCTGGAGGGGCCACCACGGAGTGCTGCCGAAATTGTACAGGCAGAACGGGCTGATACCGTACTGCAGCGGCTTGAAGTTGAAGTCCCGGACGGCCCCGATTATCTGTGCCTCCACGTCCGACCTGTGCCCTGGATACGTCGCCCCTACCCTCAGGAAGGGATACGAATTCAGGAAGTTCTGATTGACTATCATCGTTCCTCCCGGACTGTTGTCATCAGAAGGCAGAAAGTCCCGGCCCTCCGTCAGCTCAAGGCCGAAAAAGGAGGCGAAGTTACGGTCCACCGGAAGGCATTCGACCGGCGCGGACTCTCCGTTGATGACGCGGCCCCACGGCATCTTGGTCTCCTGCGCCATGGAATAACCGGAGAATGTGACATCGGTGATATTCGGATTCTCCAGAAGCATCTCCTTGAGCGTCTCCCGCTTCTGCCCGATGCTGTAGGAGAGGCGGAACTCCACCACCTGTTCCCGGTCATACCCCATGTCGAAACCCTTCATATACCGGACCTGCACCGAGATGAACAGGGCGCAGATGACCAGGACAAACGAAACGAGATACTGAATCCCGACCAAGGAGGTGCGCAGACTGCGCCCTTTGGCCGAGAGGGAGAAAGAGCCCTTGAGCACCATCGCCGGGTTGAAGGACGTGCTGTAGCGGGCCGGGAAAATGCCAGCGGCCAGGGCGGTGAGCACTGCTGCGGCAAGGGTTATGAGCAGCACGCCCCAATTGTCCTGCACCCGCAGCGAGTCGGAGACGTACGAGGCGAGGTCAGAAGTCGCGGCCACGGACATCACGCCTATGCTCAGGACAAACGCCGGCAGCATCAGCGCAAGGGCCGACCCGAGCTGACGCAGGACCAGAGATCCCCTCGTCGCCCCAAGCACCTTCCGGGTATTGAGCGCCTTGATGCGGAAGGGCACGGAAGCCATGGAAAAATTGATGAAATTGATCGCCGCTATCAGCAGTATGAGGATAGAAATGGAGAAGAGCGTTACCGTAATCGGACGGTTGCCCTTGGCAGTGTTGTCGGGAGAAACATCATGGATGTAGTAGGCATCGTGCAGGCCGGAAAGACGGACCATGAGGCCATTGCCTCCTGCCGAGGTTATAGCATATTCCATGTAGTCCTTCAGCACCGGCAGGGCCTGCTGCGGCACGGCCGTCCGGATATAACAGCCGTATGCCCACGTGCTGCCATTGTTCAAGTCGTAATTGCCGAGATTGATGAGCAGCTCCTTGTCCACACTGGAGTTCTGGGGAAAATCCCTGTAGACCCCTACAATAGTGAAGCGCGTCGCGGCTCCGTACCGCTGCACGTCCGACGAGGCGAACTCCACATATTTGCCGACAGGGGACTCTCCGCCGAAAAGCCTGGCCGCTCCCCTCTCGGAAATAACCGCTGTATTGGGAGTGCGGAAAAGGGAGGTATCCCCCTCGGTAAATTCAAAGGGGAAGACCCGCAGCAGACCGTAATCGCAGTCCGCAAAGGAAACGGATACCCCGGAGCCGTTGCTCCCCACTTCCCTCATCGGCTCGCTCCTATGCTTATAATAAAGGTAAGTTCCCACAGCCTCAGCCTGCGGCAGAGATGTCCTGATTTCCTCTATCATCGGCCGGGAAAAACTCGCCAGGTAGTTACCTGCCCTTTCACCTGCCATGCCGCTGCATTCCAGCCTGTAAATATCCTCATGCCCCGCATAGCATCTGTCATATCTCCAGTCGTACATCACCTGCACCGTCAGTATCAGGAACACGGACAGGGCGAGGGTCAGTCCCAGGACGTTGAGCACTGAGGAAAATACGGTATGTCGGTTAAAGCGTATGTATCTCATGATTTGTTATGTTTAAAAGTTAAATGTTCTACTTCCTCCGAAAGTGCCTGCAGCCGCTCCGCCAGAGCCAGGAACTCAGCATCGTCCAGACCCTTCCGCATCAGTGAGCGGACCAGGCCGCTGCATTCGGCCAGCCCGTCTGCAATACCGCAGAGCTCCTGAGCAGATACCTCCTCCATCCTCCCGCCACACCTCATCGGATCCGTCTCCAGATCCTTCGAGATACCGTAAAAGATGGATGTCTTCCTCCGCTCCCGGCTCAGCCTGACGGCACAGACAAACAGCGCCGCCATACTCGCAGAAAGGCACAGGGCCAGCACAATCATTATAATTGAATTACCTTCCATATCGAGCACAATTATTTACATCTCGCGTATAATCTCCTCCTGCGCGGCAGCCAGCAGGTCCTCCCGCCAGTAGGTCAGTGTGACGAACCAGTACAGGCTGTTGTTCACGGCCTCGCTTCTTTCGAGGCTCACCGTGCAGACCGCACCGTCGGAGCCGGTATAGGTCACGCTGAGGCGGGCACCGTCTGCGGAGGTCTCTTCCTCCCTCCGGATGTCCTTCACGCGGCCGTATTTGCTGTCCAGGTCCGTGAGCAGGGACTTGTATTCTGGCTCCGCCTCCCCGGGCGTGCCGAAGCCACTGTTCATGCTGACCATGTAGAATATCCCGCCGGGGCTGAAGTACAGATTGAAGTTTCCCCATTCCCGGCCACCGAAGCGGATGTCCCTGAGTCTCTTGAACTGCCCGGCGTACACCCGCTCAGCTCCATCCCGCCGGCAGCAGTCCCGGCTCCGGCCTCCGAGACCCGGAATCTCCAGCATCTCCCCGTAGGTCTGCCCCAGCTCCAGGCCGAGAAAGCGGCCCTGTGTTTCCCTCTGTGCGGATGCCGCTATGGCTGTCACCGCAGCACCCTCCATATATTGTGAGCTGCGCTCGGTTTGCAGACTTTCATCACTGTAGTACAGAAAGACATAGTAGTACATGCGCCCGCCGGCGGAGGGTCTGTACTGAAGCACTAAGGAGCACGAGCGGCCGCCTTCGTCGGTAAAGTTGACCGACTCCAGCATCTCCCTCTCCCATTCGTCCGTCACCGTCCGCTCAAAGCCGGAGTCCTCCGGATACCTTGTGTCCAGATTTTTCAGGACGGTCCTGTAGCGGGCCCGCGCATGGTCCTCGTAGGAGAAATTGGCGTAGAAACGGACCTTGTACAGAAGGCCCTCGTCGGAGAAATAATAACGGCACTCGCTCCACGTCTGGCCCCCGAAAACGACATTCGGGTTCAGACCGGTGTTCACGGCGAAGTATCCGTCACACCGCGAGGATGTAGTGTTGAAGCCCCGGCATTCCCATCTTTCAGGGTTGCTCACCGACCGGAAGTCCTCTCCCAACCGGCAGCCGAGGAAAGTGCCCTGCACCCTGTCCTGCACCGGTGCGGCCAGGGCGGAGCTGACAGAATAAAAAGCTGTCAGAATAACGATCAGAAATGTTGTTCTCATGATGCACTCGGTTTTATCGGTTCGAGTGCAAATTTAGATGCGGGGACAGCGCGGTGCAAGGAAAAAAGACTTCCCTAAAATAAGAGCAATTCTATGATATTCAATATGTTACGTTTATTACAAAACTTCCGCCAAAATGCAAATCACTGATTTTCAGCACACTGCATTTTACGCCCATGGAAGTTTTTCAAAACCGTCAAATCTCTATGAATCAATCGATTGAACACTGATATCGGGAAGTTTTTTTTCTTATAGAAGAAGCCACTTCCATGCTGGAATCACCCGTATGATTTTTCCGCTTACAGCCAGTTCTGCTTCCTCATCAACAGTTACGACAGTCAGGCTCTCACATCCGGTTATGGAAGACGCCTCCAGGAGGCCTTCTATTTCCCTTGCACGGGTACCGGCATCCGACATGTCCCAAGTCACCTGCAAAAGTTCATTGATAGAATCATCCTGCTGTATGACGAAATCGCACTCCTTGGTCCCCTGATAATAGGATATCTTGGTAGAAGGACCGCTGTTTCTTTTCAAATGCAGCAGCACAGTGTTTTCCAGCAGTTTGCCGTCATCTCCGCTTTGCGGCAGCAGTACTGCATTCCGCAATCCGTTATCGATGCAGTAATATTTGAAAGGCGCACTGCTTTCCTTGACCAGCGACTTTTCATATTTAGGGATTCTGAAAAACAGAAATACGTCGCATACGTAATCCGCCAGTTCGTATATCTTATCTTTGCTGATTCTCAACCCCTTGGATTTTAGATCATTGTAGATGCTGTTGACAGATGTCGGCTTCGACAGGTTTGTCATCAGACGTTTCAGGAAATAACGGACGGCCTCATGGTTCGTCAGATTATAGTGCTCTATCAGGTCACGGAAAAGCATGGTGTTGAAATATCCCTGCAGCTTCCTGTCCTTCATGGATTTCTCTGGAATCAACACTACTTCTGGAAATGCACTGGAACGGTTAAAGTCTGCAAAGGCACTCTTAAGCCTTGCCCTGTCGCTCTCCATAAAACTTTTTACAGGAATCCCCCTGAAACGGCAAAATTCCCGGAATGAGAGGGGAAATGCCTCGTATTCCAGCGGCCAGCCGCGCAATGCCGAGGAAAGTTCATTGGAAAGCATCTGCGCATTGCTTCCCGACACATAGATGTTCTTGCAATAGCTCTTGTATACGCGCAGCACGAACAGTTCCCAGTTTTCTACCAGCTGTATCTCATCGAAGAACATATACACGTCCTTAATCGCAACAGACGGATACATTTCCATATATGCCGCTATCACTTCATCCAGCCCTTCCGTTCCCATATCATGCAACCGCTCATCATCAAATCCTACCCATAATATCCTTTCCTTTGCGACCCCATGCTGTACCAGGGCATTGATTGCCAGCATCATCAATGATGACTTACCGCATCGCCTCACACCCGGAACGGTTATTATCTGCCCTGTGTCCGTCGGCAGCTCCAAATCACGGGGGATTACATTAAACGGTATTTCCGACTGCTTGAGCGCTATGAGAGATTTTATCACATCTTTCCTTTTCATAAGGACAAAGATAGTATATTTTTTCCTTTTTACAAGGAAACACTGTAATCGAGAAGTTTTTCATTGAGGAACTTGGACAGGCGCACCGGACTTCCCATCTTCTTGGCCAGCTGGGTCTTCCATTTGCTGAGCCGGTTCATGTCCATTCCCATGATGACGCTGACCGCATTCGGGGAGATGCCGCAGCACATCAGGGCCACGAGCTGCCGGTCCTGGTCCGTCATCCACGGGTATTCGGAGTAAAGCCCTTTCAGGAAGCCCGGATAGGAGGCCTCCATCAGCGAGTCCACCTGTCCGAACGTACCCCTGTCCGCGATGGTCGAGTCCAGCACCTCCCTAACCCTCCGGCCCAGCGTCTGAGGATGCGCGGCACTCTCGAGGTAGACATTGGCCAGCTCGTCCGTAACCAGCAACAGCTTCTCGGTAAAAGCGATGAGTTCCCCGCTGCCCTTGGGCCTCTGCCGCAGCATCCGCGCCATCGCCTTGCTCTCCCGGACCTCCGCCGCCAGGCTTTCGATCTCCTCCCGCTGCCCCTGGATCGTGTCCTTCTGCCTCCACGTATCCCCCTCTAAGTCCTTGGACAGTCCGTAGAACACGGAATTCATCTTCCGCTCCCGCCTCAGATTCTCCCTGCACAGGAAATACGCATAAGAGACGAGGGCCAGGGCCACCGTCAGCACCGCTATCACTATAATCGCGACAAAATTCATACTTATCTTTTTCTTCCAAATTTCAAAGATAGCGAATTTCCCCATAATCCTACTATCTGTAATCCACATTTCAGCATAAACCGCTATAGCTCTGACAATTGTCCGATTTCACCCAAAACAGACTCATAAAAGATGAAAAAAGCCGCCAAAAAGCCATCTTATTAACTAAAAATTAATTAATTTTGTAACAATATTCAAAATTCATCCTATATGAAAAGTTACAACCTCTTAAAAATCATACTTCTGGCCGGAGCGCTCACAGCCGGAGCCGGATCAGTCCCGGCAGCGGGGCAAGTCACGGCCACCCCTCAGGACAATGAGATATTCGCGGAAATAGACAGAATGATGGGAAGGTACGACTACATCGGGGCATTGGCAGCGATGGACAGTCTCATAACGGTGGACATGCAGGACTCCGTGGCAGTGGCGGCAATGCCGGAGCAGGAGCGGATGGTGCAGAAGGGGCTGCAGAGCCGCAGGGCGCAGTGCCTCAGGAAGATGTACCGCTACGACGAGGCGGTGGAGGCTTTCGGGGCAGTGGTCGCACTGGACCGGAAGGCCAATCCGGTGCCGATGATGGCCGAGATAGCCGACTGCCGGATCCAGCAGGGAGACCTGACCGAGGCCCTGAATCTCTACGGTTTAATCACCATGCTCGACCCCGCAAACCTGTATTTCAGGGTGCAGCAGACAATGCTTTTCTATTACTGCGGCCTGTACGAGGACTGTATCGCAAATGCAGAGATGGTGATGGCAGTGGACAGCATTCCCGCGATAGTCTCCCTCGCCGGAGACAGCTGGAACATGCTCGGGCAGCCGGACTCGGCCCTGGTCTGCTACCGGGAAGCCCTGAAGCTCAACCCTTACAATGAAAAGGTCATCGACAAGGCATCCAGCATCCTACTGGACCAGAAAAAGTACGGAGAGATCATAGAGATGACAGCACGGTATTTGGAAAAGGACACATCCCTCAATATTCTCGGCATCCAGGGAATGACTTACTACATCAGGAAGCAGTACCCGCAGTCCCTGAGAATCTTCAAGCGGATGCGGGCCCTCGGAGATTCCACCTACAGCACGAATTTCTACTTAGGATTGAACTACTTAGAGACCGACCCTATAAAGGCCCTCTACGCCTTTGAGGACGCCTACCATGCCGATACCACGAACATCGACGGTGTCTACTACTACGCCTACTCCCTGGGCCGCGTGACCATCAGGGACTCCCTCACCCAGAGCATGTTCGATAAAGGCATAGAGCTGCTGCAGCCCGACCCGGACGCAATGTACCGGTTCTACTCAGCCTACGGGGACTGGCTCGTCAAGAAGGAGCGCTTCGATGAGGCCCGCGACAAGTACATCGCTGCCCGCAGCTACGACCCGGAGCGCCTGACAGTCCTCCCCTCCCTCGGCTACTGCTACGAGCGCCTCAAGGACTGGAAGAACGCCGCCAAGTATTACAAGGAATTCATGAACCGCGCGGAAAACAAGGAAAGCGACGTCTACAACTTCACAAAAGAAGCCCTCGACTACGTAAAAGGGAAACTCTTCATGGAAGAAAAGTGAACACGAATGCCCGGGTCACTCTCTAGGCCTTGGACACTGGGAACAATTTCGTTTTCGAGTCGGTGGGCATGACGCAGAAGTACGCCCCCCATCATCCGCTACGACTGGGACCGCAGAAAATGAAGAAGGACGAATGGCGTAGATACGAGCGCCGCATCTACGAGCAGGCCGTAGTATTCACCCGCAGCACAGGCACCAGAATCCTTATAGTCGACAACGGTCCGCAGGGCTCACGCCGCCTCAGCGAGAACGACAACTGGTCAGAATACCACATCACCCTCGAACGACAACCCGCATCCGCAACGGCATCAAATCACGCAAATCACTGCCGTTGCGGCAAGGGCACGGAGACACAATCCAACCCACAAACACTGTAGAGCGGCCAACGGCAGAAACACACCTCCACAACGGCACCAAATCACGCAAATCACTGCCGTTGCAGCAACACAGATAAAGGCAACACACACGGACCCAGCCGCGAGGCGCCAGCCAGCGGCCGCCCGCAACAGCGCACGCAAAACGTGCCCCAGAATCCACCGCCGCCCGAATAGAAGAATACCCCCCGAACCACACGCCCCTTCGGAGCTTCGGCACGAAGCGACCAAGCCTTCCCCCCCGGGGAAGGTTTGGATGGGGGTGGAAAAAGAAAAAATGATTATCCGCAAACATACCCTTAAAGCCGTTTACGTCCGCCGGTGTCATCACTTTACATTTTAGTTGTGCCACAACCATTTGGTTAATAGCATATTGTATTTTTGAAAAATGTTAAGTGATGAGGTGTACCAAAAAAGTACACCTGTGAAAGTCAAAGCGGCCTCATATTTCCAACGAATTTACCTCGGTGTGCGCAGAGGAGAAAACCACCTTGTAGATCAGGTTGTTATGAAACATGCTGCACATTTGCCCTCTTTTAAAACTAGTAAATGTGCAACTGCTTTTGCAGACTCCTGATTTTCAAGTGGTTGAAAAACGGGATGCACCACGAGATAAATTCGTTAAAAATAATTAAAGGATACCTGTCATTGCAATGGACAGGATGCCTCCTTTCGGACAGGGCGCGGATGTCAAGTGTGAAATTGAAAATAGGAGATTAAAATGGGGACAATAAGTAAAAATTTTAATTACAGCGAGTTCGAGCAGAGTGAGAAAGCCGAGGAACTTGGCATTGTGAATGTAATTCCCACAGCGAGGGTGCGCGACAGCATACAGGCACTGGTCATCAATGTGCTCCAGCCCCTGCGCACGGCGTGGGGTGCGGAGCTGGTAATCAACAGCGGCTACCGCTGTCCCGAGCTGAACGAGGCCGTGAACGGAGAGTCTACGAGCCAGCACATGAAAGGCGAGGCGGCGGACGTGCGCTGCTACAATCCTCTGAAACTGGCGAAACTGGCCGTAAAGATGGGACTGCCCTTTGACCAGATGGGCCTCTACAACACCTTCGTGCACTTCTCCCATAAACTCGGAGGGCCGCAGAGGGGGGAGATATTCTACGATAAAAAATATGAGGGGGAGAGGCTATGAGGACGCTGTGTATAGT
>DWYD01000178.1 GCA_019118865.1 Candidatus Coprenecus merdipullorum
GCCAGTATCTTCTCATAGCTGCGGGTATGCAGCTCGGTGAATCCGGCACTGAACTCAAACTCCTCCCCGTCAATCATGATTGTGCGGTAGGTACGCTTCTCGCCCTGGACGGCATTCTCCGGCAGATTGTCCGCGTTGATACTCAGAAAGTAGCGCACGCGGGCCTTCTTCAGGCCGAGATAGCCGGCCACCCGGTCGTGGCTCTTGACGTGCACGATGTTCTCGCTCACCGGACCGAATATCCACTGGAGCATGTCGTAGAAATGCACGCCGATGTTCGTGGCCACTCCTCCGCTCTTGTGCTCGTCGCCCTTCCAGGAGGCGTAGTACCAGTTGCCGCGGGAGGTGATGTAGGTCAGGTCCACATCGTAGATCTTGTCCGCCGGACCCTCGTCTATCTTCTTCTTCAGGGCCACTATCGAGTCGTGCAGACGAAGCTGGAGGATGTTGTAGGCCTTGTGGCCGGTCTCCTCCTCTATCTTCATGATAGCGTCGATGTTATGGGGATTGAGCACCGCCGGCTTCTCGCAAATGACGTCGGCGCCGAGCCTGAGGCCGTAGCGCATGTGGGCGTCATGCAGATAGTTGGGGGTGCAGACCGACAGCATCTCTATCTGACGGTCAGTGCCCTTGAGCTTCGTGCAGTGACGGTCAAAGAGCTCCTGTTCAGTAAAAAAAGCAGCGTCGGGGAAGAAACTGTCCATGATCCCGACACTGTCGAAGCGGTCGTAAGCCGCCTGCAGGGTATTTCCTGTATCCTTGATCGCCCTCAGATGACGGGGAGCGATGTAACCGCCTACCCCTATGAGAGCAAAATTCTTTGAAGGCATTCTCTCTGTATTTTGCTTTTACAATCGTACAAAGATAATACGTTTTATTAAACATTGATAAAATTCGTGATAATTTAATAACAAATTACCATGACTACAATCAGATTAAAATTCAGGCCCTCGACAGTGGAAGGCCGCCCCGGAACCATCTATTACCAGGTCTGCCGGCATCAGGCCGTACGGCGCATCAACACCCGCATACACATCCATCCCCAGCAGTGGGACCCCGATGCCGGCAAGGTTCTGACCGGACACGGCGGCGACGCGGCACTCCGGAACCTGGGACATATCATAGAGCATGATATGCGCCGGCTCAGAGAGACAGTGGAACGGATGGACGCTTCAGGAAAGGACTACACCATCGACGAGGTGGTGGCCGCGTACAAAAGTTGCCGGGACGCGGTCTACTCCCTGGAATACATGGAAAGGGAGACCGACAGGATATTCCAGGAAGGCCGGCTGGGCACCGCCCGCAACCGCCGCAGGGCCATGAACAGCTTCGCGGCTTTCCTATCCGGGAAGGACATCCCGCTATGCTGGTGGAGCCGGAAGCTCATCAACGACTACGCCGGATGGCTGGCCGGCAGGTCCCTGGCCCGGAACACCGTCTCGTTCTACATGCGGATCCTCAGGTCCGTCTACAACCAGGCCGTCAAGGAAGGCCTCGTTCAGCAGGACAACCCGTTCACCGACGTATACACCGGCGTGGACCGCACGCGCAAACGAGCCGTGGGAGAAGACGTCGTGCTCAGGATGATGGAGCTGGACCTGAGCGGCACACCGGGCCTGGATCTGGCCAGGGACATGTTCATCTTCAGCTACTGTACCAGAGGCATGGCATTCGTGGACATGGTCCTGCTGCGCAGATGCGACATACACGGCGAAAGCATAGTCTACAGCCGCAAGAAGACCGGGCAGAAACTCACCGTGCACATCGAGCCGTGCACAGCCAGGATCATAAAGAAATACGCCGGCACGGTCATCGGCTCACCTTATATATTCCCGGTCATCCGCTCATGCGAGAGCGGGGAGGTGTTCCGTCAGTACCAGACCGCACTGGGCTACTACAACCGCAAGCTCAAGCGCCTGAGCCGGAGGCTGGGACTCGAGACCCCGCTCTCCTCCTACGTGGCCAGGCACACCTGGGCCACCACCGCCCGCAACCGCAACACCCCGCTGTCCGTCATCAGTTCCGGCATGGGGCACACCTCCGAAAAGACCACCAGAATATATCTGGCCGCACTGGACGAGTCGATCATAGACCGCGCCAACAGCAGGATTCTCGCCCCGCTGAACCTGATGAGCCCGGCACCCGGGACCGGCAGACGAAAAAAAATTACAAGAGACACAAATATTTAGTTAGATTTGCACGCACAATTATGGACAAGACTATACCTATACAGGACAAAACTTCACCAGCCCCTCTGCAATGGTTCGCCATGAGCGCCACCTTCCGCCGGGAAATCAAAGCCAGAGCCATCCTGGAAGACGCCGGGATGGAATGCTTCATACCTATGAAATACACGGCCGTCACTAAGCGCAACGGCAGGAAGGTCAAGGAACTCGTTCCGGCCGTACACAATCTTGTCTTCGTCCACGCCCGCCAGGAGGATATCCAGGAAATCAAAAAAGACATCCCCTTCCTCCAGTGGCTCACCCACCCCTCGGAAGGCCGCAACCTGCCCATAGTCGTCCCCGACAGGGACATGGAGCAGTTCATCCAGGTCACCCGGGACAGCAACGAGCAGCTGGTCTACCTCCGCCCCGACGAGATAGACCTCAAGAAAGGCACCCCCATCCGCATCCTCGGCGGCCCCTTCAACGGCATCGAAGGCACCTTCATCAAGATCCACGGCCACCGCAACCGCCGCGTCGTCGTCATGCTCAAGGGCCTCGTAGGCGTCGCGATGGCGGAGGTGACTCCGGATCTGCTGGAGGTAATCAAGAAATAGTGCCGTCTCTTCGCTAGAGACGGCACATTGCGTGCAAAAATACTTATAAATTCCTTTTAATCTGCACTTATATTAGCGATTGTTGATAAATATTCCGGAAAGGATTTGTCAAGACACCTGCCTAAACTGACAAAATTCTGTTCAATATTCCTGTAAACAATTGATTGCCAATGATACTCCGGTATGTGCCGTCTCTAGCGAAGAGACGGCACACACCAGAGTTGACGCATGAAAAGCGAGAGCCGTCCCAGCAACTCTTTTATGCGCTTGAGCATCAGTTGTTTACCTGAAGCCCAAGGAGCCAATGTTATATCCTTATTCCGATACTTCCGGACCTTCTTATGACTGACTTCAACCTCCTCTTCCTCGCAGGAGGATTCACATGTGCCGTAGTCCTGGCCATGTTTCTTATCCCGAACATTCTTATCGTTTCGTACAAGCGGCGGCTGTTCGACATGCCGTCGGAGCGGAAAGTACACTCCACACCCGTGTCCCGACTGGGCGGAGTATCCTTCTTTCCAGTCATCTCCGTCTCCTTCTGCCTCATAGTCGGCATCCAGCTGTGCATCCACAGCACCTTCAGTACTCTCAGTGCCCCCTCCATCCCTTACTCTTTCCTGTTTCTCGCCATCGGATCCATGCTTCTGTACCTGGTCGGGGTGATGGACGACCTGGTGGGAGTCAGCTACCGGTACAAGTTCCTGGTACAGCTCATATCCGCCACCATCCTCACCCTCTCCGGAACCTGGCTCAACACGCTCGGAGGGCTCTTCGGCATCTGGGAGATACCCGCCTGGGCCGGCATCCCGCTCAGCATATTCATCATCATATACATAACCAACGCCATCAACCTCATAGACGGCATCGACGGGCTGGCCTCGGGACTCAGCAGCATTGCACTCATAGCGATGTGTACCATGTTCATCCTGAAACAGGACTACACCCACGCCCTGCTCTCGCTGACAGCACTCGGAGTACTGCTGCCTTTCTGGGTGTACAATGTCTTCGGCTACACCCGGCACCGCCACAAACTGTTCATGGGCGATACCGGCAGCCTGACCCTCGGCTTCATAGTCAGCTACCTGGTCATCCAGCTTAGCACAGTCCACAACGGAGAAACTGCGATGGACAACAGAGGACTCATAATCTCCTTCTCCGCTCTCTTCATCCCACTGGTGGACGTCATCCGCGTCGTCCTGCACCGCCTCATTAACGGACGCAGCCCCTTCCTGCCCGACCGCAACCACATCCACCACAAACTCCTGCTGACCGGACTAGGCCCCAGAGCGGTACTGCTCACCATTCTCCTGCTGGCGATATTTTTCATAGCAATCAACACATTACTCTCCACGCAGCTCAACATCACCGTACTCGCAGCAGTCGACGCGGCCGTCTGGCTCATCTTCATATCAGCCACCAACCATATCCTCCGAAAGAAACAACAGACTACAAACGCTATACAAGAACAACAGTTATGACATTCCTTTCAACTCTGAGAAACATCCTCCTCCTCATGGTCCCGACAGTACTGCTCGCTTCCTGCGGCGTAGCAAGGCAGGTGCCGTACTTCCAGGACCTGACCTCCGACACCACCCTGGCCATACTGCCCGAGCCGGAGCCGATAGTCTTCAAGCCGGAGGACAAGATATCCATCCTCGTGAACAGTCGCGAGCCTCAGCTGATGGCGCTGTTCAATCTGCCTGTAATCCAGAAGAACCTCAGTCTCAGCGGTGCCAGCAGCGGTGCAGGCTCATCGTTCACCTCCAACGGCAACAACCTGGCCGGCTACACCATTGACTCCAACGGTGACATCGACTTCCCGGTGATAGGGAAGATCCACATCGCAGGCATGACCAGGGAGGAAGCCGTCGAATACATCAAGAATGAACTGGTATCCAGGGACCTTATCAAGGACCCCACCGTCACCATCGAATACCTAAATCTCAGCGTCTCCATACTCGGTGAGGTCAACAGCCCCGGACGCTACATCATAGACAAGGACCAGGTCACCATCCTCGATGCCCTAAGCATGGCCGGTGACCTGACCATCTTCGGCAAGCGTGAGAATGTCACCGTCATGCGGCAGGTCGACGGCCGCCAGCAGATCTACGAGGTCAACCTCACCTCTGCCGAAAGCGTCCTCTCCTCTCCAGCCTACTACCTCCAGCAGAACGACATGATATACGTCGAGCCCAACCGCATGCGTGCCAATCAGTCCACAGTCAACGGCAACAGCGTGGCCTCCGCGTCATTCTGGGTATCCATCGCTTCATTCCTCGTATCCCTCGGAGTACTCATATTCAACTAATCAGAAGCATATCACATAATGGAAATAATAGAGAACACTTCCAAGCTCAGCCGCAAGGACGACAGCAGCATCAAGATACAGGACATCCTCTCCATCTGCATCGCCAGGTGGAGATGGTTCGTCCTCTCCCTCGTCATCACACTCGGAGCCGCTGCATTCTACCTGCTCAGAACCCCCTCGGTATACACCCGTTCCGCCTCTATCCTCATAAAGGAAGATACCAAGGGACAGTCCGTATCCTCCGAAATGGATTTTGCCAACTTTGGGCTCTTCCAAAGCAGCACCAACGTCAACAACGAGATACTGACTCTCCGCTCCCCCGCCACCATGTACGAGGTGGCCCGCCGCCTGTCCCTGCACAAGAGCTACATGGCAGAAGGACGCTTCCACCGCACGGTAGCCTACGGAACATCCTTGCCATTGACCGTCGACATAGCCGGCTTCCCAGAAAGTGAGGGCGCCGGTATGACCGTAACTGTCAGTGGTGAGGGATCCGTCACGCTCAGCGATTTCTCCCGCAACGGGGAGGACATCGACGCTGAATCGGTAACCGCCGCACTCGGAAAACCGGCCGCTACCCCTGTCGGAGAAGTGACCGTCAGCCCTACCCCGTTCTTCACAGGCAGCAGCCGAGTCATATATTTTACCCAGAGCAGCATCCAGGCAGCGGCCTCTACCTATGCCTCCAGCATCACCATCGCACGGGCTGAGGAAGGCGCCTCCGTCATCAACCTTACCATGAAGGACGTCTCCATCCAGAGGGCCGACGACATCCTCAACACCCTAATTTCCGTCTACAACGAGAACTGGGTCAAGGACAAGAACCAGATAGCCGTCAGCACCTCGGTATTCATCAACGAGCGCCTGGCCATCATCGAGAACGAGCTGGGGAATGTCGACGAAAGCATATCATCCTACAAGAGCGAGCACATGATTCCGGACCTGAGCACCGCATCCAACATGTACATCAATCAGAGCGTGGAAGCCAACGCCCAGATTCTCCAGCTCAACAACCAGCTCTACATGATCCGCTACATCCGCGACCATCTCACCAACGATGTCAACCGCTATGACCTCCTGCCCGCCACCGGTACCGAGAGCGCCGGCATCGAGAGCCAGATATCCGAGTACAACACCCTGCTGCTCCAGCGCAACAACCTCGTCACAGCCAGCTCCGCCTCCAACCCCGTGGTTATCGACCTCGACCGCAACCTCGACGCCATGCGCAGCGCTATCGTCACCTCCCTCGACAACCACCGCGTCATGCTAGAGACCCAGCTCCGCACCCTCGAGAGTACCGAACAGC
>DWYD01000179.1 GCA_019118865.1 Candidatus Coprenecus merdipullorum
AGGATACCCTGTCAATGCAATGAAGCGTAAGGGGTAAGTTTGCGGATAATCATTTTGTTTTATATCAATAAAACTATCGAAGGCAACTGGAGCCGCAACCGTCTGACATCTGCTCTTAAAAGTAGGTTGTATGCGCGGGAAGGAAGTGCTGTGACGAATTTTAAAGATATACTGCCGACCGCTCAAGGTCAGATGGCTCAGGAGATACTGAAAGATCCGTACAACTTTAATTTCCAGACTATGCAGGAAGAGTATCAGGAAAAGGAACTGGAGGATGCATTGGTCCACGATATCACGCGTTTCTTGCTGGAACTTGGTAGCGGTGCTGAGTATGGATGTGGATATAATTATGGATAAAATTCATACAATATAATTTATGACTTGTTGGATAACGTACCCCTCTGTCCTTGCTCTGCTCGTCGTGGCGGAGCTTTTTTATTTCAGGGTGGCGGACAGGCTGAACATCATCGACAAACCCAATCTAAGAAGCTCTCACACCCATATCACGCTGAGGGGTGGGGGAATTATCTTTCTCGTGGGGGCGTGGCTGTACGCCGCGTTCTTCGGGCTGCACTACCCGTGGTTCATGGCGGGGCTGACGGTGATATGCGCGGTGAGCTTCGCGGATGACGTGCATTCGGTGCCGAACGTGTGGCGGCTCCTGGTGCAGTTCGCGTCGATGCTGCTGATGTTCGTGGACCTGGGATTCTTCAGCGCGGAGCTTTGGTGGGCCGTCATCCCTGCGCTGGTAGTCTGCGTCGGCATCATCAACGCGTACAACTTCATGGACGGGATCAACGGCATCACGGGGGCGTACTCCCTTTCGGTGCTCATCCCTCTGGCGGTGCTCAATCACCGCTATGGTTTCGTCGACCCGTCCCTGCTCTACGTTACGGGCCTGTCGGTTCTGGTGTTCTGTTTCTTCAATTTCCGTAAACGGGCCCGGTGCTTTGCCGGAGACGTGGGCTCTGTGGGCATCGCCTTCATCATCCTCTTTGCCCTGGGCCGGCTCATAGCCGCCACGGGCGATATCCAGTACCTCCTGCTTCTCGGGGTCTACGGCGTGGACACCGTGCTGACCATCATACACCGTATCCTGCTGCACGAGCATCTGGGCGAGGCTCACCGCAAGCACGCCTACCAGCTTATGGCCAATGAGCTGCATATCCCTCACACAGCTGTCTCCGCCCTCTATTTCGCCCTTCAGCTGGCAGTCTCCGCAGGCCTGATAGCCCTTCCCGAGGCGCTTCAGTGGCCATATACTGCCGCGGTATTGTTACTGCTGGCTCTGGCATACCTCCTGTTCATGAGAAAATACTACCACCTGCACGCAGAATACTTAAACAGCCTTAAATCATGATACTCGACGACGCACTTCTCAATGAGCTAGAGGCAAGGGCCATGCAGAGTCCCCGCCTGAGGATGAACCTGAACCTGCACGACTCTCTGGAGGCGAAGGCCCAGCGCCTGCTGAACGCATTGGAGCCTGGTACTGTTATCCCCATCCACCGCCACCGTCACACTGCCGAGACCTACGCAGTGCTCCGCGGGCGCATGTTCGTGGTCTTCTACGACAGCATGGGCGGTGCCGTGGAACGCTTTCTACTGGATCCGAAAGCCGGAAAATACGGCATCCACATCCCCGCCGGCCAGTGGCATTCGGTGGAGGTCATCGATCCGTCTGTCATCCTGGAGGTGAAGGACGGCCCCTACATGCCTCTTCAGCCTGAGGATACCCTTGACTGATCCAGGTACGCGGATAGTCTTTCGGAAAAAGCATTAACTTTGCGCCGCAAAAAGCTGAAGTACGATGACAGTATCCGTAGACAGCCGCTCGGTGACCCGTCCCGAGGAGACTGTCTTCTACGCCCTGAAGGGGCAGAACAATGACGGGCACGACTATGTCGTGACACTTTACGACCGGGGGGTGCGTCACTTCGTTCTGAGTGAGCGCCGTCCCGGTTTTGATTCTCTGAAAGACGCTTCCATACAATATGTAGACAATACTCTGGAGGCCCTGCAGTCCGCAGCGGCCCGCCATCGTCGCCACGACCTGTCCCGGACAGAGGTGACGGCCGTCACCGGCAGCAACGGCAAGACGGTGGTCAAGGAGTGGATAGCCCAGCTGCTGGGGGAGGATGTGCCGGTCAGCCGCAGTCCCCGCAGCTACAATTCCCAGGTCGGAGTACCGCTCTCGCTGCTGGAAGTCACGCCGGAGTGCCGTATCGCCCTGATAGAGGCCGGGATGTCCCAGCCGGGGGAGATGGCCCGCCTGCACCGCATCATCCGGCCGGACCTGGGGGTATTTACCCATCTCGGGGACGCGCACAGTGAGAATTTCCCTTCGCTCGAGGCGAAAATGCGGGAGAAGGCCCTGCTCTTCGGAGGCTGCCGCGCGGTGATATGCCGGGAAGGCATGCCTGCGCGGATAATCCGGGAACAATGCGGCCCGCAGACCCGCCTCTGCCTCTGGGGGGAGTCTCCCGAGGCGGACGTAAGGGTGCTGGGCAGCAGTATCTCCCTTTCAGGCAGGGAGGTGGAAGTGGAGTTCCGCGGCAGCGGGGACAATGCTCCGGAGCGCGGGATGCTGCATATTCCATTTGCCGATGACGCCTCTTTCGAGAACTGCATGACGGCGGTCACATTCATGCTCTGTCACGGCTATACTCTCGGGCAGCTGGCTCCCAGGGTCGCAGACCTGCAGCCGGTCGCCATGCGGATGGAGATCCGCGAGGGGGTGGAGGGCAGCACGCTGATAAAGGATTATTATAACTCGGACCCGGCGTCCTTTGCCATTGCCCTGAGCACTCTCTCCCATCAGGACTCGACCCGTCCCAAGGTGGTGATTCTCTCCGACTTCGTGGATGTGGGGGAAAGGGCGGAGCAGCTCTACCGGCAGGTGGCGCGGATGCTGGAGAAATCCGGGGTGCGGCTCTTCATCGGAGTAGGACCGTGCCTGAGCGCTCACCGAAGTATGTTCGGGGCTCTGCCGCAGAAACGTTTCTACGTATCGACCGAGGAGTTTCTGGCCAATGAGCGCAGGGATGACTTCCGCGATGTGGACATCCTGATAAAGGGGGCGAGGAAGTTCCGCTTCGAGTATATCGGCAGCTTCTTGGCCCGGCAGTCGCATACTACGGTACTGGAGGTGGACCTGGATGCATTGTCCCGCAATTTCAACCTTCTGCGCAACCGGGTGCCGCGCGGGACGAGGCTGGCCGTGATGGTGAAGGCCTTCTCCTACGGCAGCGGGGCGGGGGAGATAGCGGCTCAGCTGCAGTACTGCGGGGCGGACTATCTGATGGTGGCCTATGCCGACGAGGGTGTGGAGCTGCGCTCGAAAGGGATTACGGTGCCGATAGCGGTGATGAACCCCGAGCCGGAGGCATTTGGCCAGATGATAGAGTTCTCCCTGGAGCCGGAGATATACTCCCTGGAGCTGCTGAGGGACTTCGAGGCGGTGCTGGCCAGGGGAGGAGTGGAGAACTATCCGGTACATCTGAAGTTCAATACGGGGATGAACCGTTCTGGCCTGGATATGAGGGATATCCCGGAATTGCTGGAGTTCATGGAAGGACGGCGGACGGTGATGCTGCGGAGCATGTTCTCCCACCTGGCGGCGGCGGACGATCCAGCGGAGGATGAGTTCACCCTTGGGCAGATCCGCCTGTTCGGGGAGATGACGGGGATGGTGCAGCCGCATTTCCCCTATAAGATACTGCGGCACATTCTCAACAGTGCCGGCATAGAGCGTTTCCCTCAGTATGCCTTCGATATGGTGAGGCTGGGCATCGGGCTGTACGGAATCGGGCCGCTGCCGGGGCTGGAGCCGGTGAGCTCGTTCAAGACGCATATAGCGTCGATACGGCGTATCACTCCGGAGCAGACGGTGGGATACGGACGGAAGGGACGGGTCAGCCGGCCGTCGGACGTGGCGGTCATCCCTGTGGGCTACGCGGACGGGCTGGACCGTCATCTGAGCTGCGGGGTGGGGGAGATGATGGTGCGCGGCCGGAGAGTCCCTGTCCTGGGCAATATCTGCATGGACGCCTGTATGCTGGATGTCACCGGCACTGGCGCCCAGGTGGGGGACGAGGTGGAGATATTCGGGCACAATATCCCAGTGACCGAACTCTCCGACAAGCTCGGAACCATCCCCTACGAGGTGCTGACGAGTATCTCCCGCCGGGTCAAGCGGCTCTACTTCAAGGAGTAGCTGCGGTCTTCCCTTTCGAAGAAGTCGATCGTACGGTAGAATGGATGCACGGGGCCGTAGCCGGGACCGAAACGATAGCCGGAGCCGTAGGCTATGGATTCGTTGATGAATATTTCGGCTCTTTCGACCGCTGCCTCCAGGTCGTACTTCCTGGCGATGTAGGTGGCTATGGCCGAGCCGAAGGTGTCGCCGGTGCCGTTGACGTTGCGGGTGT
>DWYD01000180.1 GCA_019118865.1 Candidatus Coprenecus merdipullorum
TTCACCTACTGCGTCTACGTCAAGACCGACATCGACACCATCTTCAACCGCCTTTCCAAGGACACCGGCGGCCGCACCCTCCTCGAGAACCGCGGCGACACTCCATTGCGCGAGGTCATCGAGCGCCTATACCGCGAGCGCGAGCCGCTCTATGAGGCCCTGGCCCGCACTACCGTCTGACCTTTTCCAGAATAAAATCACTCCTCCGAATGAGCCGGAGAAAAAGTGGAAGCCGGTTCTTTCGAAGGAGTGTGAATGCTGTAGTAATCAGGCGGGAGGATTATGCTTCGGGCATGCCGGATACGCTGAGCTGACCGGACCATTCGGCAGTGATGGTGTAGCCCTCGGCTGTCTTGAAGTTACAGTTGAACGTGTACGTCCCCTCGCCTCCTTCGACAGTCATCGTTCCGTCGGTAATCAGACCGAGATATCTGTTGGCATTGTTGTCATAGTCGTAAGCGTATGAGCCGATAAGGAGTATATCGTACATGTTCTCGCCCCTGAATATCTTGAAAGGTTCTCCGAGTCCGCCTTCTTCGGTTACTGTATATTCGCCGGGTGTGATGAAGCCGTTCTCATCCCTGTACATATAGGTCTCGAGTGTGAGGACCGTGCCGGGAGCTAGCAGACTTCCCTCACTGTTTGCGGTCATATCGGTGAGCGTTATGACCAGGCACATCTGCTGCTCGTCCCCGCTGTAGTACGATGCGGATGCCGATACGGCGTGGATGTCGATGTTGCGGTAGATGGTATTGTCTTCATTGCCGCCGACAGCGTTTACATATTCAGCGTTGCCTTTATAGGTGATATGGTGTGTCCTGCCTTCGGTGTCTGTCAGGACTGCTTCGAGAATCATGTTGTCACCCTCGTAGGATACTTCGGCTGTCCCTTCTGTGAATTTGACCTGAAATGCGGTACTTCCGTCGGGATTGAGCTGAGTTCCCTGTGTGAGACCGCCGTCAAATGTCATCGCCGTGCGGCTTCCAGTCTCATCCAGTGTGTATGTGCCGGCGGGGAGTGCCGGGCTGTCGGTGTTGTCGGGAGCACCGGAGTACAGATCGAAGAGGTAGTATGTGCCGCCGGGCTGAGGATTGCCATCGAGGAGTTCCATGTCGGAGACGCAGGTGTAGAAGTTGTAGGCACCGTTGCTGCTGTACAGGTCTCCGTAGTATGTGCCTGAGAATACATTGAGCTCGGACTCGTAGTCATATCTGTGCTCGGGTGCGGCCTGGATGGCATTTGTCCTGGCGTGGATTTCTCCTTCGTCCCAGGTGTAGGTGACGGTGATTTCGGCTGCGCGTGCGGCCTCTGTCTCATTGGCAGTGGCTTCAAGAATGGCAGTCCCGTCATTTGCCGAGACGGGTGAGATCCAGTCTATATCTTCAGGAACGGAAACGACGGCGGTTGCTCCATCGACGGGGTTAGTGATTTCATATTCAACTGTTACAGTACCTCCTTCTGCCGGTACTGCGATTTCGCTTCCGCTTGTGATTTTGATTTCAGGAGCCAATTGCTCTTTTTCTTCAGGCTTGCATCCGGCCAGTGTAAAGGCGACGGCAAGTGCTGCAAAAATTAATTTTTTCATGCTCATATGGATTTATTAGTAATTTTGATGCGAAAATAGAGTTTCACCTGTAAAGAACCGTTGTACTACTACAATTTCTATACCCATGGATACGCTGGATGATTTTCGCAGAACACTTAAGGCGGAAGGAACTTTCGGACCTTCAGATGAGCTGCTGGACAGAATTATTGATATAGCTGAGCCTGTAGTCTTAAAGCCAGGAGAGGTACTTGTCGGATACGGTCAGTTCGATACCAATGTTTACATTGTAAAGGATGGAATCCTTCAGCTTCTGTATTTTGACGGAGAAAAGGAAGTTACGTTCGGATTCGCCTTTCCCGGTACAGTCCTGCTCTCTCCGCACTCGTTCTATATGGGAAAACCCGCGGTAATGCAGGTTGAGTCATGCCGAATCGCGTCGGCCGTTATGAAGATAGATAAGCCTCGGTTCGAAAAGCTGCTGGAGGAGTCGCATGAGTTTGCCCGCTGGATGCTCAACCTGGCCATAGGGCAGATTTACACTTCTGAACTGAAAGTCACGTATGTGAGCGGTTCGGCGGAAGACAGGTACAAGAGTCTGCTGAAAATCCGGCCGGACATCGTCACATCTGTTTCGGCCAACCGTCTTGCGTCATATCTGGGTATCACACCGTCGTGGATGTGCAAGCTGCGCAAAAAGTTGCTTTATGAGTGAGGCATATACGTGCTTACCGTAAGGTGAACACGTATGTGATCGTTCCTTCCTGGACTGCGGGGGCGGAGGCGGAGACGTTGAACTTGGCCTTGAGGGCGGCTTTCTTAGCGGCTTCCCAGAGGGTTGCGTCCTGGACGGTGGTGCCACGGGCTCCGGGGACAGCGCTGGTGACGGTGCCGTACTGGTCAACCAGGATGCGGACTACTACGGTTCCGGCTTTCTGGACGGAATATTCGGGCAGAGGCAGGTTGCCCATGACAGTGCGGCCTTCGAGGCGGGCTGTCGGGCGGCCGTCGGGAGAACCCTCTTCGGTATTGCCCTTGGGGTGTCCGGCAGTGAGGCGGTCGGAGATTTCGGATGCGACCTGGACTGCAGCTGTATCGGTCCGGTTGTTGCGGCGGCTGGAGAAGAGGGCACGGCGGTCGATAGGCTTCTCGGCAGGAGGTTCGGGCACCTCCACATCTCCTTCTTCCCCGACGGTGGTCTCCACACCGACATTCTCCTCGACCTCAGCGGCAACAGGTGCTTCTGACTTCTGGACGAGACGTACATCCTCCGTGGGGTCGGCCTGCTCGGCCCGCGGTTCCACTCCGACTGCTGTGCGGATAGGTACTGGCGGTTCCTCATCGGGAGGAAACTCAATCAGCATTCCTTCGACAGCAGGCGGTATGTCCGCTTTATTGAGCTGTGCGGTGAATCCGAACAGAAGCAATACAGCGTGGACCGCTACAGTGAGCAGTATTCCGGCATATTTGTCTTTACGGTTGTCCATGGATGTCCATTTCTATTCCGGTGCGGTGGCGAGTATTACCTTGTATTGGTTGCGCTTGGCGACATTCATCAGGTTGACCACCTCTTCTATCGGTACGGTGCGGTCAGCATAGATGGAGAATGTGGGATCTTCGGAGTCCCGGAGCAGGAGCTGCAGGGCAGGCTCGATGTCGGAAAACGGCACGGCCTCAGGGGCCCCGTTGATGTGGTAGGAGAATGTGCCGGTTTCCGGATAGTGCTTGATGGATACGCTTACGGTGGCTTTGGCTGAGATCTGGTTGGTGCTCTTGGGCAATAGAAGCCTGAGGGCATTGGGGTTAATCAGGGTCGATGTCACCAGAAAGAATATCAGCAGCAGGAATACGATGTCCGTCATGGAGGACATCGAGAATGCCGGCTCGACCTTGGTTCTGCGTTTGATGGCCATGCTCTGGATTTATTTATCGAGGGTGAATTCAGATGATGTACCGGCCTGGCCCAGCAGATCCATCAGTTCAATAGTGTCGCTTTCCATCTTGAATACGATGTCGTTGATGCGGGCGGTCAGCCAGTTGTATCCGAAATAAGCGATGATGCCGACGAACAGACCGCCGACGGTGGTCACCATGGCTGTGTAGATACCTCCGGAAAGGAGGGTGATGTCGATGTTGCTGCCGGCGGAGGCCATATTGTAGAAGGCCTGTATCATACCGATTACGGTACCGAGGAAACCTATCATAGGGGCGCCTCCGGCCACTGTGGCGAGCATCGGAAGACCTTTCTCGAGTTTGGCGACCTCGATGTTGGCTACGTTTTCGACTGCGGCCTGGATGTCTGGCAGGGGATTGCCCTGACGCTCGAGCCCTTTCTCGATGAGGCGGGCGATGGGCGAGGAGTTCTCCCGGCAGAGGTTGATGGCCGAGGAAGTCTTTCCGGCCCTGACGAGCTCGCGGATGTTGGCCATGAAGTGAGGGTCGAGCTTTCCTGCCTGGCGGATGGCCCACCAGCGGCTGCCGAGGATGTAAATGGCTATGATGGACAGGATCAGGAGTACGATCATCAGCCATCCTCCGGCGACGGCCATTTTGATGAGGGACATCTTTTCGGGTGCGGCTGCCTCCTGTATCAGGAGCTCAGCAGAATCGGCTTGGAGTAGTGTCAGCATGGTTTTTAATGTGTAAATTTCAGAAAATTATCAATGTTTGAATTAGAATTTCAATATCGGAATATGTCGTCAGGATAATGAACCTGAGTCAGGAAGAGGGCATGCCCCGGCACGGACTGTCCGGCCCGGCATCTGTCGCGGGAGGCCAGTACGTCCAGAACCCATTCCGGTTCGTGCCGTCCGCGTCCCACCTCGACCAGGGTCCCGACTATGGCCCGGACCATGTTGCGCAGGAATCGGTTGGCTGTGACGGTGAATACCAGGTAGTCCATCCCGGGCATCGGCGCTATGGCCGGAATCCAGCTGCTCCACCAGGCGGCCGTCACCTCGCACAGGGGCGAAGTGGCCGCGCTCCCCGTCTTCTCGAAGCAGCTGAAATCGTGCCGTCCCAGCAGCAGCTCCGCCCCGCGGTTCAT
>DWYD01000181.1 GCA_019118865.1 Candidatus Coprenecus merdipullorum
ATATACCGCTGCATCAAATAAGACCGACAGCTCAGAATTCCGTTTCCGGGGCTACACGGGAGGCATGATGCTGCACAGCGGCTACATCCAAAGCCATCCGTTCGACATATATTCCACAGCCGCCATTCACCTGGGGACAATGCAGATCAGAGGCGCAGCCTTCGGCATCGGCGGTCACGTCAAATTCGCGTTCGGCACATCCACGGACATGCTCCGCGTAGGAGCCGAGGGTCACAGCTCCAATGTCTCCTACCGGCCCTCCCCGTCCTACTCGCACACCGGATGGGGCGGACTGCTCGTAGATTACATCCACCGCAGCAAGGGCCGCGTACATCCATTCATAGGCTGCCTGATAGGAGGAGGCGGAGTGAAAAACCACATCATAGCCGAAGGTTCTACGGATGACTTCGTCACCGAGCCTCAGGCGGCCATGCACAGATACGCATTCATGGCCGTAGCCCCTTTCGCCGGCATGGAGGTATCCCTGACCCCGAAACTCAGCCTGGTAGTCAAGGCCGACTGGCTCCTCAACGCCACAAGCCGCCAAAACGACTTCTCCAACGGTCTCAGGCTCTACGTCGGCATCCTCTTCAACCGCCTTCAGCACTGAGGTCGTCCAGACTCGCGAACTCTTGCCAGAACCGGCTTTTTTAACTACTTTTGGCAAGCTTTAATATGCGAACTCTTGCCAAAACCAACTTTTTTTACTACTTTTGGCAAGCTTAATCTGATATTATGACGGAAATAATAGGAAGAGATTTTGAACAGTCGGCTCTTAATAGCCTGTACTACAGTGGAAAAAGTGAATTTATCGCGATCTATGGAAGACGACGGATCGGGAAGACTTTCCTGATAAGAGAAATGTTCAAGGACAGATTCGCATTCTACCACACAGGGCTTTCGCCTTTTGAGTTAAACGGCAAGAAACTGCTGTCCGAACAATTACGCAACTTCACATTGTCACTGGCGCGTTACGGTTCAGGAAACACCACTGCTCCTTCCAACTGGATAGAAGCATTCAATCTACTGATTGAATTACTGGAAAGCAAGGGAAAAGAAACCAGACAGGTTGTTTTCCTGGACGAAGTACCGTGGATGGATACTCATCGCTCAGGCTTTATAACCGCCTTGGAACATTTCTGGAACGGATGGGGTGCAGGACAGGACAATCTTATGCTGATTGTATGCGGCTCTGCCACCTCATGGATCAACGACAATCTGATAAACAATACAGGAGGACTTTACGGACGTCTCACCAAGCAGATTTGCCTGTCTCCGATGACATTGGCAGAGACTGAAAAACTGTTTCGGCTCAATCAGGTCGAAATAGACCGGTACGATATCGTACAAAGCTGGATGATATTCGGGGGCATCCCTTATTACCTGAACTCCTTGACAAAGGAACGGAGCCTGGCCCAGAATGTGGATTATCTTTTATTCAGACACGGCTCTGAATTATCAAATGAGTTTGACAGGCTGTTCAACTCACTGTTCGTAAATCCGGAAGACTACAAACACATCGTAAGGTTCCTGTCAACCTCAAGCAACGGTTATACCAGAGAGGAAATAGCGGCAAAGGCCCCGTCATCAGGCGGAGGTCTCACTAAAATACTCAGAATCCTGAGAGAGAACGGTTTCATATCCGCGTTCCAGGACTTTTCCGGACGCTCAAGGGATCTGCGGTACAGACTGACAGACCCTTTCTGCCTGTTTTATCTCAAATTCATAGACGGTCACAAGACCAACGATGAAGCGTTCTGGGAAAACAGTCTGTTTTCCCCAGGCATCAACGCCTGGAGAGGTCTTGCTTTTGAAAATGTCTGTTTCGCACATATCCGTCAGATCAAATCGGCACTTGGAATATCCGGAGTACACACAGAAACGTTTTCCTGGACATTCAAAGGGGATGAGACACACGACGGCACACAGATTGACATGCTGATAGACCGGGCAGACAGAATCATAAACCTGTGCGAAATCAAATTCAGTCTATCCGAATATACTGTCACAAAAGACTACGACCGTAAGTTGAGAGACCGCCTTCAGACATTCCTTGATGTTGCCCGCCCTAAAAAGGCCATTCATCAGACATTCATCACAACGTATGGTCTACGGAGCAACGAATACGCCGGAAAGATTCAGAGTATCATAACAATGGAAGATCTCTTCCGATAGGTGCACGGCATATACGGCACAAAGAATTTTTACATTTTATGTACTTTGTGATACAAGGTAATAAAAATTTTACATATATTTGCATTGCAGAATAATCAACACACCACAATAGTAAAGTTATGAAACAAGTTCTCAATGTAGGTATCGGAGGCCGCAGCTTCGTCATCGACGAGGACGCCTTCGACCGTCTCAACTCCTATCTCAACGCATTCCGCTCCAAGACCGGCATGGGCTACCAGACCAAAGAGGTCATGGACGACCTGGAAATGCGTATCGCTGAGATCTTCACCGAATCCATGTCCTCCCGTCAGGAGGTCGTGGATATCTCTCTCGTAGAGCGGGTCATCGCCCAGCTCGGTATGCCCGACGGCTCGGAAATACCGGGAGACGCCGGCTTCGGCAGTTCAGGAGGAAGCGGCACCGCCGGCTCGGGCGACTACTGGCACTCCGGCCGTGAGAGCCGCCCGCTCAGGAAGCTCTACCGCGACAAGGACCACCACGTCATAGGCGGTGTAGCATCCGGCCTGGCCTGCTACTTCGACGTGGACGTACTGGTCATCCGCATTCTGTTTGTCTGCCTCTTCCTCTTCGGCTCCTTCGGGGGCTGGATCTACCTCATCCTCTGGATAGCCGTCCCGGCCGCCCGTACCAGCGCGGAGAAATGCCGGATGCACGGTCTCCCGGTCACGGCCGAGAATATGCGCAGATTCTACAACACTGAAAATCATTAGGAGGTACCGTCATGGATGTAATGAACAACGTAGAGAACGTAAAGACCCAGATGCGCCGAGGAGTCCTCGAATACTGCATTCTCAGTATCCTCAGCAAGAAGGACTCCTACGCCTCCTCCATCCTCTCGGAGCTCAAGGAAGCCCGGATGATAGTGGTCGAGGGCACCATCTATCCCCTGCTGATCCGTCAGAAGAACCAGGGACTGCTCACTTACCGCTGGGAAGAGTCTCCCCAGGGCCCGCCCCGCAAATACTACCAGATTACCGACAAGGGACGCCAGGCCCTCGCCGAGATGGACTCCGCCTGGCAGGAGATAGTGGAAACCATCCGGCTTCTCAGGGACAGATAGACGTTTTTAATTTTTTTAAAATTTATAAAAATGCAAAAAGTAGTGAAAGTAAGCATCGCCAACATAGCGTTCACCCTTGAGCAGGACGCGCATGAACTGATGCGGGACTATTTGGAACGGCTGCAGATACACTATGAAAGCAGCCCCAACTGCGGAGAGATTCTCTCCGAGATAGAGTCCAGGATAGCGGAGCTCCTGTCCGAAAGAGGATACCGGGACAAAGTAGTGCCGCCGGAGACCGTACAGGAGATCATCGACATCCTGGGACGTCCTGAGGATTTCGACTCAGAAGCCGAAAGCGGAGAACAGCCCCGGAACAAGAAGAGAGTGTTCCGCGACCCGGACAATAAAATCCTTGGAGGCGTATGCGGAGGTCTCGGAGCATATTTTTCCGTAGACCCCTTGATATTCCGTATCGCCTTCGCTGTCTGGGTATTCTTCTTTTTCTGGCTGGAGGTTTTCGCGGACTGGGGCTGGGGCATGTCGGTATTAGGCATGTTCGCATACGTCATTCTGTGGATTTCAATGCCCGAGGCCCGCACGGTCGAGCAGCGCTACAACATGAAGGGAGGCTCCGTATCCCTGAAGAATATACAGAAAACCGTGGAAAAAGAGGCTAAGGATGTCAGCAGAAAGGTAAGCAGAGGCGTGAAGGAAGGCGTAAGGAGCACCGGCGGCTTCTGGAAGGCCTTGGGAAGATGTTTCGGCATCATATTCGGCGCACTGTTTTTCCTCACCGGCATGGCCGGCTGCGCCGCCTCGCTCCTGGCAGTCTTCGGCATCGGCATCTGGAACGGACTGCACGCATTCGGAACATCGTGGTTCCTCTCCGTGATTACCGACGCCCCCGCATGGGTATCCGTACTGATATCCGTCCTTACCTGCATCACCGTCATCCTGCCGTTCATAGGTCTGCTGTACGCCGGTATCCTTATACTCTTCAGGCTAAAGTCTCCGAGATGGAAACCGGGGCTCATCATCTTCATTGTCTGGGTAGTGTCGCTGCTGGGTCTTATCGGAGTATCCGCAGGCAGCCTGTCGACCGTCAGGAGTATGGACTGCTCTATCCATGAAAGCCGGCTGCCCGTCAGGGACACCCTGTTCATAGAATTCGCCGGATGCTCTCAATGGAAGGATTTCGATGTCCTCGTCGATGCCGGCCGCAACAGCTATGACCTGCTCTACATGGGCAGGAACGGTTCCGACCCCTGCCTTGTAATCTATCCTGACCTGTATGTCGGCACCACCAGAGACTCCGTCTCCAAGGTCGTTTCCTATGCCAAGTATGTGACCGAGGGCATGAACCTGAATGACTTGACCGAGAAGAAAAGCAGCAAGTTCTGGAGTTTCGACGCTGACAGCCGCACACTGAGGATAGAGCCGATTATCTTCTCGTCCGATATCCGTACTACGGACATTAACCGGCAGATGCGTGTCTTCCTCAAAAAAGGTACCTGCGTGATTGTCCGGGAACCGGTCCGGCACGAGTTCGACAGCAACTTCGAATACTGCTCCAGCCGGTTCCTCAAGATAGTAGAGGAATTAAGGTAAACATTTCCCCCGATATATGAGAATAAAAAAGCCTGCCTCACACCGTCCGGTGTGGGGCAGACCTATTTTCCAGGGCCTTGTCCGTCTACTCAGCAGGAGTCTCTACAGGCTCAACGGGAGCAGCCTCATCTCCAGGAAGCGCAGAGGGGAACTCAGGAGCACCAGTGCTGGTACCGGTCTGCTCCAGACGCTGAAGAACAGCATTGTCAGCCTGTCTTCTAGAAGGAGTAAAAGCTGTGGCCAGGATACAGAGGGCCAGTATGATGATGGCCAATGTCCAGGTTGCTTTCTCCAGGAAGTCAGCTGTCTGGCGCACGCCGAATGTCTGGTTGCCGGCTGCGAAGTTGGCGGCAAGTCCGCCACCCTTTGAGTTCTGAATCAGTACTACGAAGGTGAGCAGAAGGCTCGCGATGATAATCAAAATCAAAATTGCTATAAACATAACTCTACAAATGTTTCTTTATATCGTTTTTAAGGGCTGCAAAGTAAGCACTTTTTTCCGGATATAGCAAAATAAGTTTCTCATAAACCTCATTTGCCCTGTCATATAATTCCTGATCGGCATAAATCCGGGCCAGTGTCTCGGTATAATATGCCTCGTCGGTAAATTCCGAACTGTCTTCTTCCCGCAGAGGGGAATGATTAATTTCAAGCGATGTGAGATCTTGATTCTGAACACTTTTAAGATCCTCAGACATAAAATAATCTCCACCGACAACATATATTTCCCTATGACTTACGACATCCGCGGGAGCATCCACGTATGTCGTTGCACCGGCATCTACGACAACCTGAGGCATATCCACGGCTGTTCCTGCAATACCGGAGGCACTGGCGCTCTCCTCTCCTGAAACCGGTCCGGAAAGATCAAGCTCATACACCTGCTGCTCCACATCTTCTGCCACAGCCGCAGACGAAAGTACATATCCCTGCCTGAACACACTGTAATCAGGATACAGATATAAAACCGTTCTTCGAAGAGCATCCCTGCGATACTCCTCGCCCATCGCCGACATTTTAAGGAACAGCTCCTTGCGTGCGATAGAGAACCAAGGACATGCGTCCAGAAGCTTTTCAAGCTCGGAAATCTGATACCCTTTTAAACTGAACTCTTCCATAACGTCAGCAACGCTTACCAATTCGCCACTGTAGCATTGAAAATATTCTCCACCAGGACGTCAATGATCTCGTCACATAATGAAGCCTCGACTGCATCTAGCAACTGATTGGAATCATAATCGGCATACGCCGAGAATGACTTTTCAAAATCTTCCTCTGGATGCAGGCGGTTGGTGAAATAGATTTTGACAGTAACTGTCAGACGGTTCTGCGAAGCCACCTCGTCTGCCGTTACCGCCATAGGACGGGTGTCATAGCCTGTAATCTCCCCCGACACATTCATATCCCCGTTCTCTGGAAGAATATCCAGACTTGTCAGCCTTCTGTACTGATCGATAAGAGCATCGGAGAGATTTGTGGCCAGCGTAGGATTGACCTTCAGAGCATTGTTCTGAAAATACTCCACGGCGATACTCTTGACATCCGGCTGAATGGAAGTGCCCGAGAATGAATATATGCCACATCCTGAAACCGCCGCAAGTGCCCCCGCCACCACAACTGCTGTTATAATTCTCATCATCTTCATTTATCATTTATTTTCAATTCTTTAATCTTTCGGTAAAGAGTACGTTCGGAAATGCCCAGCTCGGCCGCCGCGGCCTTTCTTCTCCCCTCGTGCTTCTCCAGTGCCCTGCGGATCATATCATCGCTGACATCCTGAATGGTACGTGGCGCCTCATCCTTTACCCGTTCAGGTTCCACCACCTCTGCAGCAGGGACTGTTATGGAATAATCATGTTGTAGCTTGTGCGGAAAATCCGGAACATCCGACACCTTCACGGGCAATACATGCTGTTCATCGGGGACAGTTCTGACTGCTGCCGGAGCATCTACGACTCTGGAGCCAGACAGCATGGATTTCAGGTCATCTACTTCTTCCCTCAACTGGAACAGCATCTTGAAAATAATGTCACGGTCCTGTATATTGCCCGCCGTACCGCTGTCACAGCCCCGCACGGAAGCTGATTGGGGTCATCCGCCGGAAGATACCGGGCCAGCACTTCCGGAGAAATCTGACGGTTGTTCTCCAGGACGGATATCTGTTCGGCCACATTCTTGAGCTGACGGATATTGCCCGGCCACCGATAGGATTCCAGCAGCGCTCTTGCCTCCGGGGTAAGACGGACGGCCGGCATCTTGTATTTATCCGCGAAATCAAGTGCAAATTTCATAAATAGCAGATGAATATCTCCCTTACGCTCACGAAGTGGAGGTATGGAAATAGGAACTGCATTGAGACGATAGTACAAATCTTCACGGAAACGTCCGTTGCGGATAGCATGCATGAAATTTACATTTGATGCAGCAATCACACGGACATCCGTCTTCTGAGTCTTGGAAGAACCCACGCGGATGAATTCTCCCGTTTCCAGCACCCTCAGCAGGCGGACCTGTGTTGACAACGGCAGCTCTCCCACCTCATCCAAAAAAATAGTTCCCTTGTCAGCGACCTCGAAATATCCTTTGCGCGCCTCATTGGCCCCTGTAAAGGAACCTTTCTCATGTCCGAAAAGCTCAGACTCGATAGTCCCCTCAGGGATAGCTCCGCAGTTTATGGCTATATAGGTATTGTGCTTCCGTGGACTGAAAGCATGGATAATCTTAGGAATCACTTCCTTACCCACCCCGCTCTCCCCTGTAATCAGCACGGACAGGTTGGTTCCGGCGATCTGTATCGCTGTATCTATGGCATTGTTCAGCCTCGGGTCATTGCCGATAATTCCGAAGCGGTTTTTGATTTCATTAAGTTCCATGTCTGCAAAGTTATCATTTTTTGGCATGAAAAGTCAAATAATTATTATATTTGCGTTTACTTTAGAAATTAAAGACGATAACAATTTTTAAAATATCTGAAATGAAAAAGATTTTTAACGTACTCATGATTGCCGCAGCCGGCCTGTTCGTCGCCACCTCCTGCGGTAGCCCAAAGAAAATGGCGGAAAGCGCCGATGAAGTATCTGTCAGCTGCAATCCCCAGGTTCTCGAAGTGATTGCCGGCAACATCAAGGCAGATGTCACCGTTACATTCCCCGAGGACTTCTTCCACCCCAAAGCTGTTGTTGAGGCAGTACCCGTATTGGTATACAATGGCGGCGAGGCCGCTCTTGATCCTGTTATGCTCCAGGGCGAGGACGTAACCGAGAACTATCAGGTCGTTCCCAAGCTCGGCGGCACAGTCAGCAAGACTTTTGAGTTCGAATATGCAGAAGGTATGGAGAACTCTCACCTCGAACTGAGGATGACCGTTATCCACAAGGATAAGAGAATCCCCTTCACAGCTCCCTACAAGGTCGCTGACGGAGCCAACACTACTTATATGCTGGTAAAAACAAACGGAACCCTCGCCTATGCGCCCGATGCATACCAGGCCATCATCCCCGAGCAGAATGAGGCCCAGATTCTCTATCTGATCAACAGTGCCACAGTACGTCCCTCACAGCTTAAGAGCGATGAGATCAAGGATTTCCAGGAGTTCCTCAAGAACATCAAAGCCGATGAGCGCAGAGAGATTGTAAGCACCGACATCATTGCCTACGCTTCCCCTGACGGAAAAGAGGACTTCAACGCCAAGCTCTCCGAGCGCCGCGCCAAGACAGCCAGCGATGCTTTCAACAAGAAAATCAACAATAAGGACATTGCCGTAGAGGCCAATGTAGTCACATCTAACATCGAGGAAGACTGGGACGGTTTCCAGGAGCTCGTATCCAACTCCAGCATCGAGGACAAGGATCTCATCCTCCGCGTCCTTGAAATGTACAGCGATCCCGCCGTACGCGAAAGAGAGATCAAGAATATGTCCGCAGTCTACACTACTCTGAAGAAAGACATTCTCCCTGAACTCCGCCGCGCTAGATTTATCGCCAACGTTGAGTTCACCAATTACACCAATGATGAGCTTATCGCACTCGTAAACGACAACATCGAGATTCTGGACGAGGAGGCTCTTCTCCGTGCAGGTTCCCTGCTGAAGGATCCCGCTCAGAAAGCTGCAATATACATGAAGGCCATCGAGAAATTCAATAGCGACCGCGCCAGAATCAACCTCGGTGTAGCATACCTCGCCATGAACAACAACACTGAGGCTGCAAACGCACTCGCAAAGGTTTCCGATAAGAACAACGCATACTACAACAATGCAGCAGGCGTAATAGAGCTCCGCAAAGGAAACAATGATGCCGCTGCAGCTGCATTCAAGAAATCTTCCCTGAAAGAAGCTCAGTACAATCTGGCAGCTATAGAGATTCTCAACGGCAACTATGCTGATGCAGCCGCCAAGCTGAATGGTTCCAACCAGTTCAACGAGGCTCTTGCCGACATCCTCACCAATGATCTCGCAGCAGCCTCCAAGGTTCTCGGCGATGCCCAGTGCCAGTGCAAGAATTATCTGAAAGCCATCATCGCTGCCCGCCAGGGCAAAGCCGATGCCGCCAAGGCTGCCCTCAAGATTGCATCTGAGGACAAGGCTCTCGCAAAACGGGCTGAGAACGACATCGAGTTCGCAAAGATACGCTAACCGATGCTCTGCTTAGATTGATTTATCAAGGGTGATTAGGTCAAATACTTATCACCCTTTTTATTTTAAAACATCCTTAATCTACATTTACACATCCTTACTAAAAGGAAGTTTTTATTCAAGCGGACAATGCCCGCAATGATAGCTGCCGCTATTCTTTTCTCTTGTCAGGAGCCGGCTCCAGACCCCGTCAAGCTTGCCGCCCCGGTTCTGGCCGTTGACTCCACATCTCTTTCGGAAACATCATTTACTGTAACCTGGTCAGCAGTGGAAAATGCTGTGGCGTACGCATATGTCCTTGACAACAGCGAAGAGCAGACGGTGAACACCACAAACGCATCTTTCTCCGGTCTGACAGCAGGGACACAGTATACCGTTAAGGTATAGTCAGTAGCAGCCGAAGAAAACGGGGAATATCTGGATTCCGAATGGACTGCAATCAATGTCACAACACTCAGTCCCGAAGAGCCGGATGAACCCGCAGTAGAAGAAATCATCGTTGACCCTGAAAGTCTCTCGCTCTACGTAGGTGAGACTTATCAGCTGAAAGCCGAAATCGTACCTGAGGAAGCAGCGGACGCGGTCATCTCCTGGAGCAGCAGCAATCCGGGAACAGTAACCGTAGATGATAACGGACTGGTAACTGCCATTGCCTGCGGGGAAGCATCCATAACCGCCGGCGCCGGGGAGAAAACCGCCTCATGTACCGTCACCGTAAAGGAAAAAGAAGACATTTACGAAATAGACATGTCTGGAATGACCGTTGAAGAAGTCAGGACAGCCATTCAGGATGCACTGGCGGGAGGCGATGCCAAAATCAAGCTTATCGGTGAGTTCTCAAAGACTGGAATCCCCACGGATGCATCCTCAATAAACCCTGTGTATGACCAGAATCCATTCTACGGCACCAATGTTGAAGTCATCGACATGACAGAGGTGACAGGATGGCCTGAGGTCGATGTGGACGCCATGCTGGATCCTACTACATGGCAGCCAGCTCCGGACGGTGTATACGGTCTTCCCGCTCTGGCCTCCTATGGACTCAACACAGCAGAACAAACACCAAGCTATCCAGCACTCCGCGAAGTAAGACTTCCTGAAGAAGTCCGCGCCATAGGGACCCAGGGGTTCTGGCAGTGCTCTGCTCTCGAAACTGTAATTGCCCCTGGAGCTGTCCACATCGGAGCCAGTGCATTCGCTTACAACAAGAACTTCCTCCATGCTGAATTTCCGGCAGCTGACAGTGTTTACACATACGCTTTTGCCTATTCTGTCATACAGTCCGTATCACTCCCCAATGCACACTATATCGACTACGGTGCTTTCGAAGACTGCTCACAGCTGACCAGTCTTACCCTTACCGCTGAAGGCAACATAATTCTGAAATTTTTCGCAATGCTTGGCTACCAGCCCTTCAACTTTGAAACATCGGCATGCGACCTTACCATCAATGCAGACAAGCATTATGAGGACGGCACGGCAAGTCCCAAAGCAGCTTCGGAGACCCAGTGGGCCACGGACGCCCAGAACAATCCCCTTACCTGGAAAAGCATTACTTTCAAATAAGTAACTGGCTGCGAGTAAATTTCAAGAGGCTGTACCCGTACTATGGCTATATCGGGCACAGCCTCTTTTATTTCTCTGACAGTTTCCCATGTCTATTGACTGAGCCGGGAGAGATGCTTTGTGTAAAGACCGTCGATGATACCGTCCGAAAGGCCGATTACCGGTACGTAAATATATGCCGCGCCTGTGATACCAGCGATGGCAAGGAAAATCTCACCGGCAGGCACTATAACATCCGCACGGTCTGCCTTGAGTTCATATTCATCCATTCTCTGCTTCACACTCAATGCCTTAAGACGGTCATGGAGAGCCTGCAGTGATGACACGCTCATACGGGGATACCGCTTGTCACGACGCTCTACCAGCTTGTAGAGCTTATTGATATTACCGCCCGAGCCTACAATGTTGATTCCCGGATACGAGGCAGCCAGGTCCTCAAGGTCAGAACGGAATCTCCTCCACTCCCCGTCAGAGACAGCCTCATTGAGCATCCGGACCGTACCTATATTATAAGACTTCGAGCAGATAAGTTCCCCGTCTGTCATCAGATTGATTTCCGTACTGCCTCCTCCCACATCCACGTACATATAGTTACCGCGACGGCAGCGCATGCTCTCGATGTGGTTGTTGTAGATCATGCGGGCCTCCTGCTGTCCGTCTATGATTTCGATTTCAATGCCGGTTTTCCGGCGCACCTCCTTTATGATGTCCGGACCGTTGGCCGCATCACGCATAGCTGAAGTAGCGCAGGCCCGGTAATCGGAGACATTATAAATCTTCATCAACTGCTTGTAGGATTTCATCAGGCGCACTAAATCCTTACGACGGCGCTCTGAGATGCAGCCGCCGTTGGAGAACACGTCAAAGCCCAAACGCAGGGGTACCCTCAACAACAGAACCTTGCTGAAACGTGGCTGATGGTCGTCCTCCAGCTGCTTGACCAGCAGACGCACCGCATTGGATCCGATGTCTATTGCTGCATAGGTCACTGCATTGTCCCTGTAATCAGCTGCTGTTCCTTTATCATCCATCATATTTGTCATAATTTACTTATTCAAGCCATCCCGGCGTCATACTCCTGTTCCTTGGCCTCCAGCTCCTTATAATATCCGTACAGAGCCTGTTGAGAACCGGTTTCAAGAGGTCCGGCACATGCCCACGGGATATTGGATCCGGTGCCGTCCACCGTCCTGCCCTGTCTGACATCCCGGAGCGCATATTCCACTATCCGCTTCATTTCCTGCTTGATGGTAGGATCGTACACCGGCGTTATCACCTCGATACGGTTATCCAGGTTACGGGGCATCCAGTCAGCCGAACCCATGAACACCTTCTCCTCACCTCCGGCCGCGAATACAAAGATACGGGAATGCTCCAGATAACGGTCAATAATTCCGTTGATACGGATATGGCAGTTCTCTGGCAGTCTGTCCGTAACTACCGAGCAGTTGCCGCGCACGGACATCTCTATATCCACTCCTGCATAGGCCGCATCATAGATTTTCTCCACCATCACCGGATCAGTGACGTGATTGAGTTTCATGCGGATATAGGCCGGTTTGCCATTTTTCTTATTACGTATCTCAGTGTTTATCAAGGAGACGAACTTGTTCTTCATCTCGTTGGGCGAGACTAGCAGTTCCTTGAACTGAATCGGGGCGTAGGGTTTCTCGATAAAGTCGAAAACCTGTGCGACCTCCTTGACTATCCTGCGGGAGGAGGTCATCAGGATGCAGTCGGTGTAGGCCCGGGCATTGCCCTCATGGAAGTTGCCGGTGCTGATGCAGGCCAGGTCCCCGCCCTTCTTCATGCCGATATGCAGGACCTTCGAATGTACTTTCAGACCTTCCACCCCGAAGATGACCTTCACCCCGGCATCCTCCAGCTTCTGGGACCATTTCATGTTCGACTCCTCATCGAAACGGGCCAGCAGCTCAATGACCACTGTCACCTTCTTGCCGTTGCGGGCGGCGGCGATAAGGGCCCGGACCACCTTGGAATCCTTAGCCAGGCGGTACAATGTGATTTTGATGCTGCTGACATTGCGGCTGGTGGCCGCCTCGTGCAGCACCCGGATAAATGTGTCGAAGCTGTGGTAAGGCACGTGCAGGAATCTGTCCTGCCTCCGGATGCGCTCCAATATACTCTCCGGACCCTCCAGGGAGGAACGGCGGACAGGTGGCATCGGCGGATATTTCAGGGCGCTCCCCGGGAAAGAAGGGAATTTCATCAGATCCTTGTGGTTCTGGTAGCGGCCTCCGCGCAGGACGGTATCCCTCTCGCCGAGATCCAGCTTGCCGAGCACCCGCCGCAGCAGGTCCTCCGGCATATTCTCATCATAGACAAATCTCAGAGGCTCCCCCTTCTTCCGGCTCTTCAGTCCCTTGGATATCTTCTGGAGGATGCCGCTGCGCTGGTCATTGTCTATCTCCATCTCGGCATCACGGGTAAACTTGAAGGAATAGGCACTGAATGAGATGAAGCCGTTACCTTCGAATACCTTGGGCAGACAGCAGCGCACCACGTCGTCGATATACATGATGTAGCTCCTGCCTTCCTTGTCCGGCAGACGGACGAAGCGTCCGCAGCTGTCCACAGGCAGGCTGAAATAGGCATAATCGTACGCTGTCTTACCGGTCTGGGTGAGACGGCAGGCCTTGACAGCCAGATATATCTTCTCGTCTGTCTCATAGTCCAGATGCCGTACTGCGCTCAGCCATATAGGAACGATGTATCCGTCTATATGCTCCTGATAATAGTTGCGGATGTAGGCAATCTGCTCCTCATCGGCCTGAGCATCGGAGATAATGCATATATTGTGCTCCGCCAGAGCCTCGTTGACCTGCTTTACAGCCACCTCGAAATCCTTGGCATACCTGCTGTTGAGCCTATTGATTTGTTTGACTGTCACGGCCGCCGTCCTGGCCTCGCGCAGCCCGGTCTTCCCGTCCCACTCGGCCACCCGGTTCAGGGAGGCCACGCGGACGCGGAAAAACTCATCCAGATTGTTGGAGTAAATACCCAGGAAGTTCAGCCTTTCCAGGAGCGGAACCTCCTCTTTACAAGCCTCTTGCAGCACACGCCTATTGAAGTACATCCAGCTGATGTCCCTCTCGAGATACGGCCTGATTGTCTTTTTCTTTCCCATAATTGACAAATTTGCCGCAAGTTAGGGATAAATTGTAAAAAGAATTGTTAAAATTCAATTACAATATCAATCCAGTTTCAACACGGCCATGAACGCAGACTGGGGCACCTCGACGTTGCCGATCTGCCGCATGCGCTTCTTGCCCTTCTTCTGCTTCTCCAGGAGCTTGCGTTTACGGGTGATGTCACCGCCGTAGCACTTGGCCAGCACGTCCTTGCGCACTGCCTTTACGGTCTCACGGGCGATGATCTTCGCTCCGATGGCGGCCTGTATCGCTATCTCGAACTGCTGACGCGGAATCAGCTCCTTGAGCTTCTCGCAGATGCGGCGGCCGAAGTCGTAGGCCCGCTCGCGGTGTATCAGAGAGGAAAGGGCGTCGACCGACTCGCCGTTGAGCAGGATGTCCAGCTTGACCAGGTCGGCCTTCTGATAGCCGATGATGTGGTAGTCGAAGGAGGCATAGCCGCGGGAGATGGACTTGAGCTTGTCGTAGAAGTCGAAGACTATCTCGGCCAAGGGCATATCGTAGGTGAGTTCCACGCGGTCGGCGGTCAGGAAATGCTGTCCCTTGAGCACTCCGCGCTTGTCCAGGCAGAGCTTCATGATCTGTCCGAAATACTCGCTCTTGGATATGATCTGGGCCCGTATGTAGGGTTCTTCGATATAATCTATGAGGGTCGGCGCCGGAAGACCGGAGGGGTTGTGCACGTCCACCACCTCGCCCTGGGTCGTATAGACCTTGTAGGACACGTTCGGCACGGTGGTGATCACGTCCATGTCGAACTCCCTGTACAGCCTCTCCTGCATAATCTCGAGATGGAGCAGGCCGAGGAAGCCGCAGCGAAAACCGAAGCCAAGGGCCAGGGACGACTCGGGCTCGAAGACCAGGGAGGCGTCGTTGAGCTGGAGTTTCTCGAGGGAGGCACGGAGATTCTCGTACTCGTCGGTCTCGACCGGATAGACTCCGGCGAAAAGCATGGGCTTGACCTCCTCGAAACCGGCTATCGACTCGGAGCAGGGACGGTCCACATGGGTAATGGTATCGCCGACCTTCACCTCCACCGCCGTCTTGATACCGGAGATGATGTAGCCCACGTTGCCGGTGGTCACCTCGTCCGTAGGACACATCCTCAGCCGTAGGTAGCCCACCTCGTCGGCCTCGTATTCCTTGCCGGTATTGAAGAACTTCACCTTGTCGCCCTTGCGTATCACGCCGTTGACCACCTTGAAGTAGGCGATAACGCCCCGGAAGGGATTGAACACCGAGTCGAAGATCAGGGCCTGGAGCGGAGCCTCAGGGTCGCCCTTGGGAGCGGGGAAACGCTCTACCACCGCGTCCAGGATGGCCGGCACGCCCTCGCCCGTCTTGGCGCTGCACAGCAGGATGTCCTCCCTGTCGCAGCCTATCAGGTCCACAATCTGGTCGCTGACCACGTCCACCATGGCCGCGTCCATATCTATCTTGTTCAGCACCGGGATAATCTCCAGGTCATGGTTGATGGCCAGGTAGAGGTTCGATATCGTCTGGGCCTGGATGCCCTGGGTGGCGTCCACCACCAGGAGCGCTCCCTCACAGGAGGCTATGGCACGGGACACCTCGTAGGAGAAGTCCACGTGGCCCGGAGTGTCGATGAGGTTGAGGATGTATTTCTCACCCTTGTAGTTGTACACCATCTGTATCGCGTGGCTCTTGATCGTGATGCCCTTCTCCCTCTCGAGGTCCATGGAGTCCAGGACCTGGTCCTCCATCTCCCTCTCGGTCAGGGTATGGGTATATTCGAGCAGACGGTCCGCCAGGGTACTCTTGCCGTGGTCTATGTGCGCTATAATGCAGAAATTCCGGATATTTTTCATTTTCTTCAGATAATCGCTGCAAATATACTATCTTAGCGGGATAAACACAAACTGATATGACTGACATACAAAAGCTGACCGACACAGCGTCCCAAGTCCGCAGGGACATACTCAGAATGGTCACACAGGCCGGGTGCGGACATCCCGGCGGCTCAATGAGCAGCACTGACTTCATCACTGCTCTGTATCTGGACGTTATGAAACACTCCCCCGAGGGCTGGAGCCGCAGCGGCAAGGGCCAGGACATGTTCATCCTCTCCACGGGCCACATGTCCCCCCTGCTCTACAGCATCCTCGCCCGCACCGGGTATTTCCCCACCTCCGAGCTGGGAACTTTCAGACATCTGGGCTCCAGACTCCAGGGCCATCCGTCCACTGACTTCAACCTCCCCGGCGTATACATGCCCTCCGGCTCCCTCGGCCAGGGTCTCTCCGTAGCCTGCGGCGCAGCCCTCGGCAAGAGGCTCGACGGCGAGGACAACACCGTCTACGTCCTCTGCGGTGACGGCGAGAGCGAGGAAGGACAGATATGGGAGGCAGCCATGTTCGCCGCCCATCACAAGGTGGACAATCTCATCGCCATGACCGACTGGAACCACCAGCAGATCGACGGCACCGTTGACTCGGTCATTGGACTCGGAGACCTCGAGGCCAAATGGAAGGCATTCGGCTGGGAGTGCATCCAGGCTGACGGCCACGACATGCAGGCCATCCTGGAGGCATTCGCCAAGGCAAAGGCCCTCTCCCGTCACGGCAAGCCCGTGATGATCCTCTTCCACACCGCCATGGGCAAGGGCGTGGACTTCATGGAGGGCACCAACGAATGGCACGGCAAGGCTCCCTCGCCGGAGCTCTGCGAGAAGGCCCTCGCACAGGTAAGGGAAACCCTCGGAGATTATTAATTCTAAAGGTACAGGACAATGATGGAAAAATTCATAAATACAGGAAACAAGGACACACGCTCGGGCTTCGGTGCAGGACTCACGGAGCTGGGCAGGACAAACGACAAGGTGGTCGCGCTCTGCGCTGACCTCACCGGCTCGCTGAAGATGAACACATTCGCCAAGGAACACCCCGACCGCTTCTTCCAGTGCGGCATAGCCGAGGCCGACATGATAGACGTGGCCGCCGGACTGTCGCTCAGCGGCAGGATACCCTTCGCCGGCTCCTTCGCCAACTTCGTGACCTCCCGCGTCTACGACCAGGTCCGCCAGGGCATCTGCTATGCCAATACCAACGTCAAGATAGCCGCCTCCCACGCCGGCATCACCCTCGGTGAGGACGGCGCCACCCATCAGGTGATGGAGGACATCGGCATGATGAGGATGCTCCCGCGCATGACCGTCATCAACCCCTGCGACTACAATCAGACCAAGGCCGCTACCATCGCGGCGGCATCTTACGAAGGACCCGTTTATCTCCGCTTCGGCCGTCCCTCCGTGCCCAATTTCACCCCTGAAGACCAGACTTTCGAGATAGGAAAGGCGCTGAAGCTGACAGAGGGCAAGGATGTGACTGTCTTCGCCACCGGCCACCTGGTATGGGAGGCCCTCCTTGCAGCCGAGGAGCTGGAAAAACAGGGCATCTCCGCAGAAGTCATTGACATACATACCATCAAGCCCCTGGATACGGAGGCTGTGCTCACTTCCGCCGCCAAGACCGGAGCGGTGGTGACAGCCGAGGAGCACCTGATTGCCGGAGGCCTGGGAGAGCTGATCGCCGGAGTACTGGCCCGCCACACCCCCTGCCCCGTCGAGATAGTGGCAGTGGACGACCTCTTCGGACAGAGCGGCAAGCCCGCGGAGCTGATGAAAGAGTACGGCCTCGATGCGGAGCATATTGTCTCAGCAGCCCTTAAAGCTATTGCCAGAAAGAGATAAATGGCAGAGGACAGGGAAATACTCGATGCTTTCCGCCAGGAGGGGAAGGAGGATTATGCCTTCAACCTCCTGGTGCGGAAGTATTCCCGCGACCTCTACTGGCAGATCCGCAGGATGGTCTTCGACCATGACGATGCTGACGATCTGCTGCAGAACACCCTCATCAAGGCATGGAAATACCTACCGGATTTCCGTGAGGACTGCAAGCTCTACACCTGGCTCTACCGGATAGCCGTCAATGAGACCATCAATTTTCTAAAGAGCAAGCGGCTGAAAACGATGTTTTCCATTACGGGGAAGGAGCGTACCCTTGCCGAAAAATTCACTGCCGACCCCTATTTCACCGGCGACGAGATTACCCGAAGGCTCTACGCCGGAATGGAGAAACTGCCTCCCAAACAGAAAGTTGTATTCGCTATGAGGTACTTTGACCAGATGAAATTTGACGATATAGCCAAAGTCCTCAAAGGAACAACAGGATCCATAAAGGCCTCCTACCACCATGCGTACACAAAGATGAAGCGATATTTAGGAGAAGAGGATTAATCCTATGGGCGTTTAATATGTCTAATAGAAGTATGAGCGAAATTAAAAATAATATGACAAGAAATCCCTTCACCGTTCCTGACGGCTACTTTGAATCGCTGGAGGACAGAGTGCGGGAAAGGATACACCGCCCGGCAGGACCGGCGGCGACTTTCATCATGAAGGCCAAACCGGCATTTATGATGGCGCTCATGTTCGGAGCCATCGCCGGCTTAGGCTGGATAGCATCGAAAGTCACACCGCTGCTGTATGACAGTCCACTTGAATCCGAAGATCCCATTATGGCCATGATAGAAGAGGGGTATCTGGAAAGCAGTTTCATCTACGCATATTACGATGAAATAGACGTGGACACGGCATTCACATATTCCCTTGAGAACACCGTCACCATAGATGGAGAGATTCTGGAAGACCTCGAAGCGACCATCACCGAAGAGGATATCTGGGAATACCTGGATGACGGAGAAGATATTGAACTAAAGCCTTAACCACAAGAACCACAGAAATATATGAAACTTATCAGGACATTTTTCATTATGCTTGCAGGCTCACTTCTGCTATCACTGCCTGCAATGGCCCAGCCCTCGCCGGCCGCACCTTCCGGTTCCTGCTGTCCGTCCGTCCGGCCGGACCCCGATCCAGACAACAAAGAGAAACTTGAGAGCGCCCGCATAGCGTTCTTCACCACAAGAATGGAACTCACGCCAGATGAGGCAGGCAAATTCTGGCCTGTATACAACGAATACCGGAAAGCCATCGGTGATGCCCGCAAGGCCAGCCGCGAAAGGTTCCACCGGATTCGCAAGATGACCGAGGAGGGCAGTTCATCCGAAGCAGCTGTCAAGAAAATCCTTATGGAGTATATCGACAGTTGCGGAAAAGACGATGAGCTTGAGAAAATCTACATGGATGAGTTTCTAAAGATCCTTCCGGCAGAGAAAGTTGCCTTGATGTATGTTGCTGAAGAAGAATTCCGCGTCAAGATGATAAAGATGTGGAAAAAACCCGGCATGGACGACAAGAAACAATGATACAGGCCACATCCATCACCAAGAGCTTCGGCCCTGTACAAGTGCTCAAGGGCATAGATTTCCAGGCCGCAGACAAAGAAGTGATCTCCATTGTGGGAGCCAGCGGGGCCGGCAAATCCACACTCCTTCAGATACTCGGCTCACTTTCACGCCCGGACACAGGAAAGGTTCTTATTGACGGCACTGACATATTCTCACTGTCCTCCAATAATTTGGCGGATTTCAGAAACCGGAAGATCGGTTTCGTATTTCAGTTTCACCATCTGTTGCCTGAATTCACTGCTCTTGAAAATGTCATGATTCCAGCCCTGATTGCCCGTAAGGGCACAGCAGAGGCCAGGCGTCAGGCAGCTGACCTGCTTTCCTCTTTGGGACTGGGAGAAAGAATGGAGCACAAGCCCTCAGAACTCTCTGGAGGAGAGCAGCAGAGAGTTGCCATAGCCCGTGCGGTCATCAACCGCCCAGGCGTCATCCTGGCCGATGAACCTTCCGGAAACCTGGACAGCAATACCAAACGGGATATCCACCAGCTCTTCTTCGACCTCCGCGACCGCTTCGGGCAGACCGTCATCATCGTCACACACGACCGTGGACTGGCCGCCATGTCAGACCGTATGCTGGAGATACGGGACGGACTTTTTTACAATTAGGTTATAGTATTTTTGCATTTGTCTTACGGATTCTCTAAATTTGTAGGATATTGACAAAATTTACTAACTAATAATAATCTTTTGATCAAATGAAAACCTACCAGACCGGAAACATCAGAAATGTCGTGCTTCTGGGAAGCTCTAAATCTGGGAAGACCACCTTGTCGGAAGCAATGATGTTCGAAGGCAAAGTGATTGACCGCAGAGGTACCGTAGAAGCGAAGAACACAATCAGTGACAACACAGAAATCGAGCAGATCAACCAGCGCTCCATCTATTCGACTCCCCTGTATACGGAGTTCATGGACAACAAGCTGAATATCATGGATACTCCTGGTGCCGATGACTTTATCGGCGGAGTGATCTCCTCGTTCAAAGTATGCGACTCAGGCATCCTCGTAGTCAACGCCCAGCAGGGTGTCGAGGTAGGTACCGAAATATTCGGCCGATATGCTGAAAACTATAAAAAGCCCCTCGTTGTAGCCGTCAACCAGCTGGACGCCGACAAGGCCAACTGGGAAAACACCATCGATACCCTGAAAGAGGCCTTCGGCAGTAAGATCGTCCTCGTACAATTCCCTGTAGCCGTAGGAGCAGGATTCAACGGATTCATCGACGTGCTCACCATGAAGATGTACACCTTCAAGGACGACAACGGCACCCGCGAGGAGCATGACATACCCGCAGACCTCAAGGGACAAGCCGACGAAGTGCTCGCAGCCCTCACAGAGATGGCCGCAGAAAGCGACGAGGCCCTTATGGAGAAATATTTTGATGCCGGCGAGCTCACCCGCGAGGAGATTGAAAAAGGACTCAACCTCGGTTTCCTCCAGGGCTCCATCATGCCTACCTTCTGCGTATCGGCCAGAAAGGACATCGGTGTCAAGAAACTCATGGAGTTCATGATCAACGTAGCTCCCTCGCCTGCAAACGACAGCGAGCCCACCAAGGACGGAGGCAGCATACCCTGCAGCGCCGACGGTCCCACATCTATTTTCATCTTCAAGAACGCTCTCGAGCAGCACCTCGGCGACGTGGCCTACTTCAAGGTTATGTCAGGTAAACTGACTGAGGGCATGGACCTCGTCAACGCGGAGAACGGCAACAAGGAGCGTATATCCCAGATCTTCGCCGTAGCCGGCAAAAAGAGGGAGAAAGTCAGCGAGATGGTGGCCGGCGACATTGGCTGCACCGTGAAGCTGAAGACCGTGAAGTCCAACCAGACACTCTGCGCTCCCGGACAGGAGATCGTCTATGAGCCCATCGTCTATCCTCAGGCCAAGTACCGCACCGCCATCAAGGCTGTGGACGAAAAGGACGAGGAGAAGCTCGGCGAAATCCTCAACAAGGCAGCCGCCGAGGATCCCACCTACATCGTACAGTACGCCAAGGAGCTCAAGCAGACCATCCTCAGCGGACAGGGCGAGCAGCACATCAACATCCTCAAGTGGCAGATCAACAACATCAACAAGATGGAAATCGAGTTCATGGCACCCCGCATCTCATACCGCGAGACCATCACCAAGGTCGCTGCAGCCAACTACCGCCACAAGAAGCAGTCCGGCGGCGCCGGTCAGTTCGGTGAGGTTCACCTCCTCCTGGAACCCTACGTGGAGGGTGCTCCCCAGAACAACCGCTTCAAGGTAGACGGCAGGGAAATGGTGCTCAACATCAAGTCTAAGGAAGAATACACCATGGACTGGGGCGGTAAGCTCGAGTTCTACAACTGTATCGTCGGCGGCGCCATCGACGCCCGCTTCATGCCCGCCATCCTCAAGGGTATCATGGAGAAGATGGAGGAAGGTCCTCTGACAGGCTCCTACGCCCGCGATATCCGCGTCTATGTGTACGACGGTAAGATGCACCCGGTGGACTCCAACGAGATCTCCTTCAAGCTGGCCGCCCGCAACGCCTTCAAGGAAGCATTCCGCAACGCCGGTCCTAAGATCATGGAGCCTATCTGCAACATCGAGATCATGGTGCCCGGCGAGTACATGGGTGACGTGATGTCCGACCTCCAGGGCCGCAGGGCCATGATCGAGGGTATGAGCAGTGTCAAGGGCTTCGAGGTGCTAAAGGCACGTGTGCCTCTGGCAGAGCTCTACAAGTACTCCACCACCCTCAGCTCGCTGACATCGGGACGCGCTTCCTTCACAACGGAGATGGCTGAGTACCAGCAGGTGCCTGCTGACGTTCAGGAGAAGCTGCTGAAGGCTTACCAGGAGGAGGAAAAAGACGAATAATTCGGTGCGTCATAATGGGCGAACTGCTGAATTTAAAGAAGCCGCATCGGTTGGTCCGGTGCGGCTTTTGTTTTGGGGTGGGGTTTAGAAGAGGGCGTTCCAGGCTTTTTCCATCTGACGCCGGGAGGAAAAGCCGGCAAAAGTCCAGATACAGCGGTACGGGACTCCGTACTCCATCATAAGTTCCCGCGCAAAGAGAAGCCGGGCCATAGTAATTTTCTCATCACGCCTGAAGGTCCGGCGCTGCGACACATCTCTTATCATAACAATTCTATTTTTAAGGTTATAAATTACAACTCAAAGTTATAAAGCGCTTCTGTCTCTATTTCCATTTATTAAAAAACATAAAGGTTTTTACACGTTTTTTAACTGCTTGATGTCCATTATTATTACTATTGGTTGTATTATATAACTTTCAATCTGTTTTTAAATTCCTATTTCGGGTATACTTTTGTTAGTATGAACGACAAGGATATCAAAAATAGGATTGCCCGTTACCGCAGGGAACACAACCTCTCGCAAGCCGAGATTGCGGAACGCCTGTCGATATCCCAGACCGCATACTATAAAATCGAAAGAGGTAAGACCTCACTGATAAGCGAGCATCTTCCTAAGATAGCGGATGCGCTCGACCTCTCGGAGGAGGCACTGGTACTTGGCTACGAACCGGGAGAGAAGGAGAAATACGAAAGCATCATTGCGGAAAAAGACCGCAGGATAGCGGAACTTGAGGCCGCTCTGGCCGACAAGAACAGAATAATCGAACTTCAAGACCGTCTTTTGCGAAAAATTTAGTTGCTTTGCAGCATGTTGAACGCCTACGATATCGCCGGCGTCATAGAGGCCGGCACTGACGAGGCGGGACGGGGCTGCATAGCAGGGCCCGTCTACGCCGCAGCAGTCATCCTGCCCGGGGACTTCGAGGATCCGGGTCTGAACGATTCCAAGCAGCTCTCGCGGAAGGCCCGCGAGAGACTACGCGATTACATACAGGACAAGGCCCTGGCCTGGGCCGTGGCCTCCGCATCTCCCGAGGAGATAGATGAGATCAATATCCTCCAGGCATCCATACTGTCCATGCACCGGGCCCTGGACGCCCTGAAAGTGCGCCCGCAGCATATCATAGTGGACGGCAACCGCTTCCGGCCCTACGGGGACATACCCTTCCGGTGCTATGTCAAGGGGGACGGCCGCTATGCATCGATCGCCGCCGCATCCATTTTAGCGAAGACTTACAGGGACGACTGCATGAGAAATGCCGCAGAGCTGTATCCGCAGTACGGATGGGAGCGCAACTTCGGATACCCTACGGCGGAACACCGCAGCGCCGTAGCGCAATACGGCATCACGCCCCTGCACCGCAGGAGCTTCCAGATTCTGCCCGATCCGACATTGTTCTGATTGTCCTAACTATGATTCCTTGGCGAGGGTAAACTCGAAGCGCAGGCCGGAGGGAGTGCCGGGGACGGCCTTTATAGTGCCGCCGTGGAGACATACCGCGTTCCGGACTATGGAAAGACCCAGACCCGTGCCGCCTATCTTGCGGCTGCGGCCCTTGTCTATGCGGTAGAACCGCTCGAAGATGCGGGGCAGGTGCATGCTGTCTATCCCCACTCCGTCGTCCTCGATGGATATCCTGTATTCCCTGTCATTTTCCTCCAGGAGCCTTACCGTTACCTTCGTGCCCTTGGAGTAGAAAATCGCGTTCTCCAGGAGATTGCGGAAGATGGAGTAGAGGAGGGAATGATTGCCCATAATCTCCTTTCCCTCCGGGAAATCGTTGATTATCTGCATTGTTCCCCTGTCCTCAGGGCCTATCTTGGCCATGGGGCTGTCCTTGCCGTCGAATTTGCCGGCGATAGGCTCCATGTCGGAGACAGCCTCCGCCACTACGTCCGAGAGGGAGATACACTCCTTCTCGATCTTGTCTCCGGCCTCGTCCATGCGGGTGATGGTCGAGAGGTCGAGCAGGAGGCTGGAGAGCCGCTGCGACTGCTCGTAGCACTTGCGGAGGAAGATGTCCCGCTGCTGGGGACTCATATTAGGGTTGTTGACGAGGGTTTCCAGGTAGCCGTTGATACTGCTGACGGGGGTCTTGAGCTCGTGGCTGATGTTCTGGGTGAGCTGCTTTTTCTGACGGATATTGTCCTGGGACTCGCGGGCCACCATCTCGCGGGCGGCGGAGAGGGTATCGCGGTCGTTCATGTCGCGGCGGTAGGTATTCACCAGGCGGTTGAGCAGACGGCCGTACCTGCTTTCGGGAAAGGGCGGGAAAGAGTCGTCGAGAGGGTTGCCCTTCTCGGCCATGTAGACGAACTCCTCGAGTCTGGAGAGCAGTTCCTTCCTATGTATTATCTCCTTGAGCATAACTTCCATACACTCTATACGTCGAAGCCGTAGCCGTAGCCCTGGCGAGTGACGATATATCTGCCGTACTCGCCTATCTTCTTGCGGAGTCGGGTGATATTGACGTCGATGGTGCGGTCCAGGACCACCACCTCGTCGCTCCAGACATTGTGCAGGATCTCCTCGCGGGAGAGGACACGGCCGGAGTTGCGCAGGAAGAGAATCATTATCTCCATTTCCTTCTTGGTCAGCTGTACTTCCTGACCGTCGATATAGCACTTGTGCTTGAGCAGGTCCAGGCGCAGACCGTTGTACGTGATGCTGTCTCCGCTCATTTCCGTGCGGGGCGCGGAGACATCTGACTGCAGCTTCACCGGAGACTGCTGCGCCTGGGGGGCACAGCGGCGGAGTACACTCTTGACCCTTGCGACCACCTCCCTGACTGAGAACGGCTTGGAGATGTAGTCGTCGGCTCCGAGGGTAAGACCGGCTATCTTATTGTCCTCAGTATCCTTGGCTGTGCAGAAGATAATGGGGATAGACGCCGTGGCCGGATCCTTCTTGAGCATCTGGGCCATCTTGAATCCGCTCATCCCGCCCATCATGATGTCCAGCAGGATGAGGGAAAAACTTTTAATGTCCTTGCCGAGAGCCTCTTCCGCGCTGTAGGCCACTTCTACCTCGTAGCCCTCGACCTCCAGATTGAACTGGAGAATCTCACAGATGGACTCCTCGTCATCGACTATAAGAATTCTTTGCATACGCAAATATAGTATTAATTTTTACTTACCCTTCACTGTGGAGAGGTAGGTGTAGGCGCGGATCAGGTGCTTGAGGTTGTCGGCCATCTGCTGGGTCTCCTGCAGGATGGTCTGATAGAGGATGTAGATGTTGAAGTTGGAGGTGTCGGACTCGGAGTTGAAGCGCTCGAGGTTGTTCTTGCGCAGCACGGCTACTTCCTTCTTGTAGGCGGAGATGTCCTTGATCAGCTCCTTGGACTGCTGCTCGGCCGCGGGGTTGAAGTCGTCCACGTAGGCGCGGGTCTTGTTGAGCAGGACGAGGAAGGCCTCGCTGGCGGGAGCGAACTCCTCGGCGCAGTCCTTGGGCAGAGGGTTGAAGTTGTTCTCCAGGTGCTCCTTGCAGGGCTCGGACATACGCTTGAGGCTGTACAGGAGCTGGGAGGTGTTGTTGGCCTCGAGGTGGAACCAAGTGCTGGCCTGCACGGACACGGTCGGATCGGTACGCTTGAGGGCCAGAATCTCCTTGCGGCGGACGGACTTGTAACCGTCTATCTCGGCGTGCATGGTGCTGTAATGACGGCGCAGGCACTTGAGGTTCTCGCTGACGAAGCAGTCGATGAAGTTGGAGTAGTAGTTGGAGACATAGTCCAGCTCCTTGACCGTGCTGTCCTTTACCTGATTCTTGAGCAGGCTCCATACCTCGTCGGGGTCGTTGGAAGACATCATCTGCTCGAAGACGGTCTTGTTCTTCTCCTTCTCGTGGGCTTTCTTATTGAACTTGATATTGCTACGGATGATGATGACCATGGCGACGATGCTGAGGAGTATCATGGCTACGAAGCTGCCGTAGTGCATCACGAGGGCTATCGCGAAGCAGACTGCGAAGGCTATCACCGCTGTCAGCAGCCAGCCGCCCATCACGGACATCATGCCGGTCACCCTGCCTACAGCGCTCTCGCGGTCCCAGGCGCGATCCATCAGGGAGGTACCCATGGCCACGGTAAATGTCACGAAGGTGGTGGAGAGGGGCAGCTTGAGGGAGGTGCCGAGGGCAATCAGGAGGGAGGATACCACCAGGTTGACGGCGGCCCTCATCTGATCGAATGCGGCACCCTTGACGAGGATGGCCTCGTCCTTGTTGAAACGGCTGTCAATCCAGTTGCGGACTCTCAGGGGAGTCACCTTCTCCAGCCATGTGGCGAAGGAATTGGCTATCTGCACGAGGCGGCGGCCGGTGGCGGAGGTACCGAAGGAGGCCTCGGACTCGTTCTGGTTGGTCAGGTTGACCTCGGTGTTAATCACGTTGCGGGCCTTCCGGGAGGTAGCCAGGGCAAATACCATGGTGGCGCCGGAGAGAATCAGGAATATCATCGGGGTGTGGGCCGGTTCGAGCAGGCTGCCCATCAGGTAGTTGTCGGCTCCCACACCCATACCGTTGGCGGAGTAGTCCTGCCATGCGGAGAAGCCTGCGAGAGGCACGCCGACGAAGTTCACCAGGTCGTTGCCGGCAAAGGCCATGGCGAGGGAGAGAGTACCCATCAGCACGATGATCTTCAGGATATTGACCTTGCACCAGTGCAGTATCTGCATGATGACGCTGCTGCCGACGAAGAGGCAGAGCACCAGCATGCCGGTGTGCTCCTTAATCCAGGCATTGGCATCGGCTGTCATGAAGGAGGAGTCCTTCAGACCTTTGATCAGCAGGAAGTACACGATGGCCGTCACGGCTATGCCGCCGAAAACTCCGGCCAGGTATTTCATCCTGGGCTTATAATTGAATGTAAATATCGTACGGACTATCCACTGTATCACCATACCGAAGACAAATGCTATGGCTATCGAGAGGAAAATACCGAGTATCACCGAGAGAGCCTTGTCTGTATTGATCATCTGGGCGAATGTCAGGGCGCCGTCGGTCTGGATGTTCTTGATCATGGCGAGGGCCACCGTACCTCCGAGCAACTCGAAGACGAGGGAGACTGTGGTCGAGGTGGGCAGGCCCCTGGAGTTGAATGCGTCGAGGAGTATCACGTCGGTCACCATTACAGCCAGGCAGATCGTAATCAGCTCGGCAAAGCTGAAATACTGCGGCTGGAAGATGCCGTGGCGGGCGATGTCCATCATACCGTTGGACAGGGACGCTCCGAGGAAGACTCCGATAGAGGCGATGATGATGAGGTTGCGGAACCTGGCGGTCTTGGAACCTACCGCGGAGTTGAGAAAGTTTACAGCGTCGTTGCTCACGCCGACAATAATGTCCGAAATGGCGAGGCAGAAAAGGAAAATGATGATTCCTATATACAAAAACTCCATAACTGTGTATAAATTTCGGTTGCAAAAGTATGGCTGTGATGTTACAAAAGTATTACAAAATTGTAACAAGAATATGAAATGGAAAAAGTTTGCTAACTTTGAGAGACATTAACACATTAACACATGAAAACTTTACTGATTAACGCAGCACGTTGCTCCAGTGCCGTCCTGCTGTCGGCGGCCGTCTTGCTGGGCGCCGTGTCATGCGGTCCGAAAAGCACCACTCACCGCAACCCGGAAGGACTCGTCTCAGTCAACTATGCCGACCTGAAACAGGGAGAGGACATCCTCATATCGGAGTGGGTCGGCGAGCCGGAGTTCATAGCCCTGGAAAGCCGGCCTGAGGCTCTAGTTACCGACGGACTGCTGACTATCTCGGACCAATACATAGGCGTATACCGCAAAAACAGCGAAACGACCCCCTTCAAGCTGTTTGACCGCGCCACCGGAAAATACCTGCGGGATATCGGCGGTATCGGACGCGGACCGGGCGAATATACCGGCATATCTTCGGCACAGATAGACGAAGCCGGCGGAAAGGTCTGGATCAGCACCATAAACAGGAACAAAATCTACAGCTACGATATCACCACGGGCCGCCTCATAGCGGACATAAAGCTTCCCTACAAGGCCGACAACAATAACAACAACGGCTTCAACTTCTTAGTGGACAGCCTTTCCAGCACTATTACAGTCGTGCCCCTGCCCTTTAAGGACAAATGTCCCGCAGCCGCATGGTGCCAGGACATGGATGGCAACATCCTGTGGGAGATTCCCAAGACCTACACTATGGAGGAGAATGTCTTACTGACGATGCGTACCGGACGCAACACACCGGGCACCATGGACCTGTGCTTCGAGAGCAACAACACCGCGCAGGACACATTGTACGTGTTGGAGGACCGGGAGATCAAGCCCATTCTTACTGTCCAGTTCGAAGGCATCACCGAGCCTAACTACATAGATCTCAGTGAAGACAGGCTCTTCCGCAGCTCCAGCCTCCTCCCAGGATACGCTGTCATCGGAATATCCAGGTCAGCAGGAATGACCAGCAGAGGTGTGGAATTCTTCATCGAATACGAATATCTGCCCAGCGTGGTCATGGACAGGCAGACAGAGGAAGTATCCCTGCGCAACATCGTGGACGACATCATGACATGGAACGACAATAATTTCCGCTTCACGGACGGGTATCTCGCGAACAGCTACGACGCCCTGACATTCCAGGAAGCCGGAGCCAAGGCCCTGACCGACGGCAGTCTCAGCGAAGCCGCCCACACTAAGATATCCTCCATCCTCGACGGCCTGACCGAGAACGACAACATCATACTCATGATAGCACCACTTAAATAAAGTATATGGAAAGAAAAATCGCACTTATCACCGGTGCCACAAGCGGTATCGGTGAGGCCTGCGCGAAAAAGTTCGCAGCAGGCGGCTATGACATCATCATCAACTGCCGCAAGCCCGAGAAGGGGGAGGCCCTGAAGACCGAGCTGGCCGGATTAGGAGCCGACGCCCTCGTCCTGCCCTTCGACGTCCGCTACCGGGACCAGATCATCGCAGCCCTCGGTTCCCTTGAAGGCAAATGGAAGAACATCGACGTACTCATCAACAACGCCGGCCTCGTCTTCGGCGTGGACAAGGAGCATGAGGGCAACCTTGACGAATGGGACATCATGCTCGACACCAACATCCGCGGCCTGCTCTCGATGACCCGCCTCGTAGTGCCCGGCATGGTCGAGCGCGGACGCGGCCACATCATCAACCTCGGATCCATCGCCGGTGACGCAGCCTATCCCGGAGGCAGTGTGTACTGCGCAACCAAGGCCGCAGTGAAGGCCCTCTCCGATGGCCTCCGCATCGACCTCGTTGACACCCCGCTGAGAGTCACCAACATCAAGCCCGGCCTCGTAGAGACCAACTTCTCCGTCGTGCGCTTCCGTGGTGACAAGGCCAAGGCCGACAGCGTCTACAAGGGCATCCGCCCCCTGACCGGAGCCGACATCGCCGAAGTGGCATGGTTCGCCGCCAGTGCCCCCGAGTACATGCAGATCGCCGAGGTACTCGTCATGCCCACCAACCAAGCCACCGGCACCATCACCTACAAGAAAGCCTGACAAGCCGGCACGCCGTAAAAGCGCAACAAGCTAATTATCAGGCCACTACACCTTATATAGGTGCCACGTCGGCTTTCCAAAACTGAACGTGGCACCTTGCAAAATCAAAAGCAGCTTATTTACAAATAGTTACAAATCCTAACCTTGCCCGATATGATAAAGTCTAAAATATCCTTTATCTGCACAGCCGCCATACTTCTTATTATCACCTCATGCAGCGGCAGGCAGGGCGCAGACGCCGGCCTTATCTCGATAAATTACAAAGAACTGACCGACAAGGGCACAGTCAACCTCTCCGACCTGTTCGAAGAGCCCGAGTTCATCGCCCTCGACAGCCGCAGCCCCGAAGCATACGCCACGGGGGGAATAAATATCTCCGAGCAGCATATAGGCATCTCCAGCGGATATTACCAGGGCAATCCATACAAACTCTATGACCGGGCCACCGGAAAATATCTCGGGACAGTCGGCAATGTCGGACGCGGTCCGGGCGAATACCTGTACCTGCTCGGCTCGTTCATTGATGAGAAAAACAACCGGATATGGCTCCATGACAGACCTGACGTGCTCCACGTATATGACCTCGGCACAAGGCAATTTGTCGAGGACGTACCTCTGGCCTATAATTTAGGAGACTACAACTATTCAAAATCTGCCTTCACCATTGACCCTGAAGCCGGCCTCATCACCTGCGCGAGGGTTCCCTACCCGGAAGACAGCGACACCACCGCCGCCTGGCAGCAGGACTTCAAGGGCAATGTGATCTGGAGCGTCTCCGAACGTGGAATGAGCATGGCATCTACCAACATAGAAGCCATAAGCCAATGGGGCATATTAAGCAACAGGAACATTCCCGGGAGCCTCGATATCTCGTTCAATACTTTCAATGCCGCAGAGGACACACTGTTCATAGCTGAGAACGGAGCCTTAAGACCCGTATTCACAATGGATCTCGGCAAAAAAGCCGGAACATCTACAGACGTTCAGATGATAGCCATCAGCCTTGCCCTACAGGATAAAATCCTGACAGACATCCAGGCTCCCCAGCCCATGAAAAACGGGGTCGTAACATTCGGATCATCGGCAACAGTCATAACTGACAGACGAAGCGGCGAAGCCTACAGATGCACCATAGTCAACGACTACCTCGGGACTGGCAAGTGCAGCCCGCAGCCCTCCGGCGGATATCTGATTCAGAGCTACGACCCCGCACTCTTCCGTGAGACAGCCTCCACTGCCCTCGAGGAAGGCAGACTCTCCGACTCAGCCAAAGACAGGATACGCACCATCCTCTCCGGCCTCTCCGATGAGGACAACAACATCATAGCCATCTACAAACTCCGATAAACCCAACTTCCCTCACCATGAAACACCTGACCATCTCTTTCTTCAGTATAGCCGTATCAGCCGCCCTTCCGTTGCTGTCCTCATGCGGACAGCAGCAGGCATGGGACGGAGGCCTCATCTCAGTACAATACGACAGACTGCCGCAAGGGGAGGACATCCTCCTCTCCGACTGGGTAGGCGAGCCTGAGTTCATCGCCCTGGACAGCAGCAATCCTGAAGCACTTATCGACGGCGGAGAGATTATCGTATCGGACCGCCACATCGGAATCTACTCGCCCAGGGAAACACTCTTCAAGCTCTTCGACAGAGCCACCGGCAAGTTCCTGCGCAATATCGGAAACATCGGACGCGGTCCGGGAGAGTACACCGGAATATCCTTCGCACAGATAGACGAGACCGGCGGGAAAGTATGGATCAGCACCCTGTACACCAACAACATCTACTCCTACGACATCAGCACCGGACGCCTCTGCGAAGACCTTCCCCTGGCATACGAAGGCAACGGCAATCCCAACCAGGGCTACAACTTCGTGGTCGACAGCAAAGCCCGCACCGTCACCATAGCCGGAATACCCTACGACAACAGCTGTCCTGCAGCCTGGTGTCAGGACATGCAGGGCAATGTCATCTGGGAGATTCCGAAAACAGGCTCCGCACCGGTAAATGCGATGCTCCGTCTCCACACCTCTCTCAACGTGGACGGAGCCTTAGACATCTGCCAGTGGTCGATGAACACCCAGCAGGACACCCTTTTCATCATACAGGACAGGGAACTCCGCCCGCTGCTGACGATGAAATTGGGAGAAACCACCGAACCCAACGCACTGTCATTTGACGATGGCGACTACATGCACGATCCCTTTATCCTTCCGGACTATGCCGTGGTGAATATCAGTAAGACGAAGATGGTCCTGAGCAGAAACACCGGCTCAGGCGTAAGCATAAGTATGGAGACGGACATCCAGCCGGCCATAATTCTGGACCGCAGGACCGGAGAAGTCTCACGCCGCACCATTATAAACGACATCCTTACCAATGACATTACCAGTCCTACTTTCAAAAACGGATATCTCGTATCCAACTACAGCGCAGAATATTTCATGGAAGCAGGGCCCGGATTCCTTGAAAACGGCAACCTCAGCAGCTCCGCCCGCAAGCGTATCTCCGACATCCTGAAAAACATAAGCGAGGACGACAACAACGTTATCATCCTCGCTCCGCTCAGATAGTTCCCCGAATTCTATTAGAAATAATATCTGAATCCGATAGTGGCTCCCAGATTCAAACCTAAGTTAAAACTGCTGCGGTTTGTCTTGTTGTCTTTATCCAAGGCACTTACCTGCTGATTGAATGTATAGGTAAGATCTCCGGCCTGGAACGAGATACCAAAATAATCCACCGGTCTTAACTCAAACGACAGTAACTTAAACGTGATATAAAACCGTGTTATACTGTACATCTTTTGTTTAAAACTGTCGGTCTTGTAACTCTGGCCGCCGAATCCTAATCCAAGATCAACTCCCGGTGTATAGAAAAACTTGCCGTCAAGCAAATTTACATAATAGCTGACACCAGGCTGAATAAAGAACATATTGGTATTTGTCCTTTCTGTAGGGTCAGAGAAAGAAGGTGATTTGGTATAATTGTAATACAGACCAAGATGCAGTTCCAGATTATCCATTATGAAATATCCGAACTGAGGAGAGAGACCGAGTGAGATACCTTCAGGATGCTTTGTGGAAGTATTGCCGGTAATGTCGGTGCTGGTACCGCCTGACAGACTTAAACTTCCGGAGATATACATATCTCCACGATTCTGGGCCGACAGAGTTGTCGAACCGATGATGCACATAAGTGCACATACGATAGCAATTCTTTTCATACTTGAGTTATTAATTGGTTGATAAAAGTTTTTTGACGATGACGGAGACAATACGCCCGTCAGCCTGACCGGCGAGCTTCTTAGTGGCCACGCCCATCACCTTGCCCATGTCAGCCATGGATGAGGCACCCGTCTCGGCAATAATGGCCCTGACGGCCTCCTCGACCTGAGCCTCGGAGAGGGCGGCCGGAAGATATTTCTCCATTGCGGAGGCCTCTGCCAGCTCGTTGTCCGCCAGGTCCTGACGGTTCTGCTGGGAGTAGATCTCCGCGCTTTCCTTGCGCTGCTTTACCAACTTCTGCACTATCTTGACCACCTCGGAGTCCTCGAGGCTATCCTTGGCACCCCCCTCGGAGGTCTTGGCGAGGAGGATTGCGGCCTTCACCGCACGGGTGGCCGCGAGAGCCACCTTGTCCTTGGCGACCATTGCCGCCTTGATGTCGGACTGTATCTGCTGTTCAAGTGACATATTGTTCTTTTTTAATTATTTTTCCTCCTTATAGGTGCTCTGCAGGAAGAGCTCGTCCATCTGCACCTGGTCGATGCGGGAAGGAGCGTCGAGCATCATGTCGCGGCCCTGATTGTTCTTGGGGAATGCGATGAAGTCGCGGATGCTCTCCTGTCCGCCGAAGAGGGCGCAGAAGCGGTCGAAGCCGAACGCAATGCCTCCGTGAGGGGGAGCGCCGTACTTGAAGGCGTTGATCAGGAAGCCGAAGCGGTAGTCGGCGTCCTCATGGCTGAAGCCCAGGACCTCGAACATACGCTCCTGTATCTTAGAGTCGTGGATACGGATGGAGCCGCCGCCCACCTCCGTGCCGTTGAGCACGAAGTCGTAGGCATTGGCGCACACGCGCTCCAGGTCTTCCTTCCTGCCGCTGTAGAACCAGTCCAGATGCTCGGGCTTGGGAGCGGTGAAGGGATGATGCATGGCGTAGAAGCGGGAAGTCTCGTCATCCCACTCCAGCAGGGGGAAGTCCACTACCCACAGGGGGGCGAATACCTTCGGGTCGCGCAGGCCGAGACGGTTACCCATCTCGATACGCAGGGAACCGAGGGCAGTGCGCATCTTGTTCCTGGCACCGGCGAGAATCAGGATCAGGTCGCCCTTCTGAGCCTCGACGGCTGCGGCCATGGCGGCCAGGTCATCGGAAGTGAGGAACTTGTCGGCCGAAGACTTGTAGGAACCGTCCTCATTGCACTTAATGAAAACTAAGCCCTTGGCACCTATCTGGGGACGCTTTACCCACTCGGTCAGCTCGTCGGTCTGCTTACGGGAGTAGCCTGCACATCCGGGCACTGCGATACCGCCTACATACTCGGCGGAGTCGAAGACAGGAAAGTTATGGCCTTTGGCCAGGGTTGTAATCTCGTGCAGCTTCATGCCGAAGCGGATATCGGGCTTGTCCGAGCCGTATGAGTCCATGGCCTCGGAGTAGGGCATCTTATAGAACGGCTCGGTGAAGTCTTTGCCCAGCACGTTGTGAAAGAGGGTCTTGATCATACCTTCGAACATCTCCAGCACGTCGTCACGCTCCACGAAGGACATCTCGCAGTCTATCTGGGTGAACTCCGGCTGACGGTCGGCCCTTAAGTCCTCATCCCTGAAGCAGCGCACAATCTGGAAGTAACGGTCATATCCGGCCACCATGAGGAGCTGCTTCTGCTGCTGGGGGCTCTGGGGCAGGGCGTAGAACTGCCCCGGATTCATGCGCGAAGGCACCACGAAGTCGCGGGCACCCTCGGGAGTGGACTTGATCAGATAAGGGGTCTCTATCTCCATGAAGCCCTTGCCGTCGAGATAGTTGCGCACTTCATGCGCCATCCGGTGACGCAGCATCAGGTTCTTTTTCAGCGGATTGCGGCGCAGGTCGAGATAGCGGTACTTCATGCGGAGGTCATCGCCGCCGTCGGACTCGTCCTCGATGGTAAACGGAGGGGTAGCAGCCACATTGAGCACGTTGAGGGACTCGAGACGCACCTCAATGTCACCTGTATCGATTCTGGAGTTCCTGCTCTGGCGCTCCAGGACTGTTCCCGTAACCTGTATAACATATTCGCGGCCCAGCTTCTCCACCTGCTCATTGAGCTCCTTGGAAGCCGACTCGTCGATGATAATCTGTGTAATACCGTAACGGTCCCTCAGGTCGATGAAACTCATACCGCCCATCTTCCTTACTCTCTGGACCCATCCGGCCAGAGTGACCTTCTGTCCGGCATTCTCAAGGCGAAGCTCGCCGCATGTGTGTGTCCTGTACATATATTCAGTATTTTCTTTTTCAAGTATGCAAAGTTAGAAAAAAGTATACATTTGTGGCCGATTTGTTGAGGAATATGGAAAAATTCAGCTGGAATGGCCACGGCGCGATGCTGGCGGCCAACTGCATCTGGGGGCTGATGGCCCCGGTGGCAAAAATTGTCATGGGGGAAGCATCATCACACCGCTGGTGCTCACGGACCTGCGGGTATTCGGGGCAATGGTGCTCTTCTGGGCCGCCTCACTCTTCCGGAAGCCGGAGAAGGTCGAGCCGAAGGACATGGTCAGACTTTTCGTGGCCTCTCTCCTGGCAATAGTGTTCAATCAGGGTCTCTACGTCTTCGGAGTCAGCCTCACCTCCCCTGCGGACGCCTCCATCATAGCCACCAGCATGCCGCTGTGGGCAATGATCCTGGCGGCATTCTTCCTCAAGGAGCCCATCACCGGCAAGAAGGTCGGCGGCATCGCCTTCGGAGCCGGCGGCGCCCTGCTGCTCATCCTCGGCGGCAGTCATGCAGCGGCGGCAGCGGCCGGAAGTACGACAAATATCGGCGGAGACCTGCTGATCCTTTTCGCCCAGCTCAGCTACGCCTCCTACATCGTCCTCTACAAGAACTTTGTAAGCAAATACTCCATCTTCACCATCATGAAGTGGATGTTCACCTACGCCTTCATCTGCCTGCTGCCCTTCTCCTACCACGACCTGATCGCCACCGACTGGGCCGGCCTGCTCATCTTCACAGGCGTCTGGCTCGTCACCGCCAGCAAGAGCCGCGCGCAGATGGAGAGGGAGAAAGCCTCCTAAGCCCGTTATTCAATTTGCATAATTCAAAATGAATAATTTTGAAATGAAACAACACAAAAAAGTGGAGCAAAACGGGATTACAGGTCTCTTTAGCTCCACTTAATGTTTCAGTATCTGACAGCTACAGCTTATCTGCGATAGCAGCAAAGGCAGCGGCATCCGGACCGCCGGAGAATGCGGCGGGCCTGCCGGCGTCTCCGCCCTCCTCAACTGACATGTAGATGGGAATGCTGCCCAGAAGAGGTATATCGAGCTCCTCCGCCATCTTCCTGCCGCCGTCCTTGCCGAAGATGTAGTACTTCTCTTCGGGATGCTCAGCGGGGGTGAACCAGGCCATGTTCTCGACCAGTCCGAGTATCGGCACGTTCACGTCCTTGTGGCGGAACATGTTGATGCTCTTTATCACGTCGGCGATGGCCACCTGCTGGGGAGTGGTGACGATGACTGCTCCGGTCAGGGGGATGTCGTGCACCATCGAGATGTGGATGTCGCCAGTTCCGGGAGGCAGGTCGATGAGCAGGTAGTCGAGCTCGCCCCAGTCCACCTGCATGACGATCTGCTTCATGGCGTTGCTGGCCATGGGGCCGCGCCATATCAGGGCCTGTTCGGGAGCCACGAGGTGACCTATGGAGAGCAGCTTGATGCCCCACTTCTCGAGGGGAACTATCAGGTCCTTATCCTCATCCATGTAGGGTACCTGCCCCTCTGTGCCGGTCATCTTGGGGATGGAGGGTCCGTAGACATCGGCGTCCACCAGGCCTACGCGGTATCCCTTCAGGGACAGGGCCACGGCCAGATTGACCGAGACGGTGGACTTGCCCACGCCGCCCTTGCCGGAGGCCACGGCGATAATCTTGCCGATGCCCTGGAGCTGGGTGTCGTCCAGGTCATTGACCGTCTTCTTTGTAGGCTTGCGCTCCCGCACCAGCTCTATGATGGATATCTTGGCATGAGGGAACTCCGCGGCCATAGCCTGCTCGCATTCCTTCTTGATAGAGGACAGGAGGGGGTCCGGAGAAGGCACGACCAGCTTGAAACGGACCAGCACGGCCTTCTCTCCGGCCTGTGAATCCGTGGGTTCGACGGCAGCCCCGTTCCCGTCGAAGAGCTTGATGTCCTCGACGAGACCCAGGGAGACGATGTCCTTGTCAGCCGCCGGATGAATGATCTTTGAAAGGGTTTCTAAAATCATTTCCGTGTAAGAGTTAGTTATTCAACGATATCCAGCTCGTCGATCAGATTGGTGGCTCCGCCCAGCTTCTCGATGATAAAGAGGACGTAGCGGATATCCACGCTGATGCACCTCTGGAGCTCGGGCTCGAAGATGATATCACCGCTCATGGACTCCCAGTTGCCGTCGAAGGCCAGGCCGATGAGCTCGCCGCGGCCGTTCATGATAGGAGAGCCGGAGTTACCGCCGGTGATGTCGAGGTTCGAGATGAAGGCTACGGGCATCTCGCCGTTCTCATTGGCATAGCGGCCGAAGTCCTTGGCCTCGTAGAGCTCTTTCAGCTTCTCGGGCACTACGAACTCCCAGTTGTCCGGGTCTTCCTTCTCCATCACGCCCTTGAGGGTGGTGTAGTAGTTGTAGAAGACGGCGTCACGGGGATAGTAGGGCATCACGGTACCGTAGGTCAGACGCATGGTGAAGTTGGCATCGGGATAGATGGCCTCGCCCTCACGCATCTCAAGAGTACCTGCGATATAATCCTTCTTACCCTGGGCGAACTGCTCGGCGTAAGAAACGAACTTGGTGGCATGAGGAATGGAAGCCTCGAGATAAGAGCCGCGTACCTTGACGGCAGGATCATTGTTGATGGCGGTCACATCTCCGGCAGCAATGGCAGCCTGGGCCTTCTCAAGAGATGTGAAAGCGGATGTGGCGTACAGATCCTCTACGAATGCATTGATATCACCGCCGAACCTGCTGTCGATGTCCTTGTAGAACGAAGGCAGCTGGTCTGCGGGAATGCTCTCCTTGAGCAGCTGAATCATAGCCACGGCCACCTTCTTGTCGGTAGGCATGGAATAATCCTCGTAGAATGATTCGAGACGGCTGTTCACGTCTGCCAGCAGCTTCTCCTTCTCGACGGGATCCTTCTCGGCCAGGGCCTTGGAGATCCTGCGGTTGTTGCCTGCAACGCTCACCAGCTCTATATTGCCTATGCTCTCATTGATGTAGGTCATCAGGATATAGTCGGCCTTGCGTCCCTCGACAGCAGCGTTGATGTTCTCGAGAGCCTTGCCATAACGGGCGATACGCTCCTCTCCGCCTGCATTGACCCACTCGGTGAATGCCTGTTCCTCAGCGGCGCGGCGTGCCTCGACTCCGAGCTTTGCGAAGGTCTCGTTCATACCGATCCACTTCTTCCAGCCGTTGGACGAGCCGGCGTACTTGCTGGCGTACTGAAGCATAATCTTGGGATCAGCCTCCATGTCGGCCATCAGCACATCCTGACGGAGGGTGCGCACCTTGATGGCGGCCTCGTTTTTCTCGGTGGTCTCACGCAGCTCGGAAGCAGTCATGAAACGGTTGGTCGAGCCGGGATATCCCATGATCATGGCGGGAGAACCCTCCTCGTAACCGGCGAGGGACACCTTCAGATACTGTTTCGGAGTATAGGGCACGTTGTTCTCGGAGTACTCGGCGGGGTTGTTGTTATGGTCTGCGTACACGCGGAATATGGAGAAGTCTCCGGTGTGACGGGGCCACATCCAGTTGTCGGTGTCGGCACCGAACTTACCGATGGCCTGAGGGGGAGCGCCCACGAAGCGCACGTCCCTGAACACCTTGTACACAATGTAATAGTAGGTGTTGCCTCCATAGAAAGAGTTGATGCTGCCGACGATGAACTTGCCGTCGCAGCCTGCCTTCTTGGCGAGCTTCTCCTCAAGTTTTGCCAGGGCTTTCTCCTTGTCCGCGGGTGTCTTGGCCTTGGCGACAGCCTTATTGACCTGTTCGGTCACATCGGTGAAACTCTCGAGGAATCTCACGCTGAGACCCGGTGCGGGCAGCTCCTCCTCGAAGCTGAGGGCCCAGTAACCGTCGCGGAGGTAGTTGTGCTCCACGGAACTGAGGCTCTGAATGGTACCGAAGCCGCAGTGGTGGTTGGTGAAGAGCAGTCCCTGGTCGGACACAATCTCACCGGTACATCCGCCGCCGAAGATCACGATGGCGTCCTTCAGCGAAGAATTGTTGATGTCATATATCTGCTGAGGTGTGATTTCAAATCCCAACTCAGTCATCTTCCCGCTGTTCATCTTTTCCAGCAGGGGGAGCAGCCACATACCCTCGTCGGCCTTCACAGGAGCCAGGGGCATAAGCAGCAGCATCAATCCAAGCAATGTAGATTTTCTCATTTTTCTGAATTTTTTTAAATTTGAAACACAAATATAAAAATTATGAGCGGTTTTGGCAAAATAGTAATAGCAACTGACAAATTCAAGGGTTCAATGACTGCGGTGCAGGCATCGGAGGCCATCCGGGACGGTATCCTGGAAGGAGTTCGGAAAAATAACGGAGACACGGCGGGCAGCACCGGCATTCCGCAAATTCTCCTACGGCCTATGGCGGACGGAGGGGAAGGCAGCATGGGCGTAATGGAAAGGGCCCTTCGGGAGAGCGGCATAGGCTATAGGAAGGAATTCATTCCGACGGTCAATCACCTGGGTTCGCAGATCCTCGCTCCGGTACTGCTGTACAGCGCGGAGGACGGAACCCATCGCGCATTCGTGGAGATGGCCTCGGTCTGCGGCCTCAACATGATTCCGCGGGAGAAGCGCAACCTGATGCGCTCGACGACCTACGGCCTCGGCACCGTCCTGCGCGAATGCATCGAGAGCCACGGGGTGCGGGAGATACTCCTGGCCATCGGCGGCAGCGGCACCAACGACGGAGGCTTCGGCCTGCTCTCCGCCCTCGGATGGTCCTTCTCCAACTCCAGTCCCTTCCGCAACCGCGACATACCCTCATTTATAAGCGGCATCGCCTCAGCCTCCGACCGCTCCGTGGCGGACATCTGCCCTCATCTGCGGCAGACCCGGATCACAGTGGCCACCGATGTGACCAGTCCGCTGCTCGGTCCGCTCGGAGCCACAGCGGTATACGGCCCGCAGAAGGGATGCCGCAAACAGGACATTCCGGTATTTGAGAGTGCTTTAGAAAATTGGCAAAGGGTCATCGGAGTTCCCGATTTCCCCGGAGCCGGAGCCGCCGGAGGCACGGGATACGCCCTGAAAGCCGCTCTGGGAGCAGAACTTGCAGCCGGCTGGAAGGTATTTGCCTCAATGCTGCATCTGGAAGAGGAGATTGCCTCGGCCGATCTGGTCATCACCGGCGAGGGCCGCTTCGACAAGTCCTCCCTGACCGGGAAGCTCCCCGCCGGCATCGCCACCCTCTGCCGCCGTTACGGCAAGCCCCTCTGGGTCGTCACCGGCACCTGCCGCGTCCCCGCCGACCAACTCCAGATGCTCGGCATCACCCGCGTCATCGAACTTTCGGCCGCCGCCCTCCCTGAAGAAGACCCATTCGGAGATGCCCAGGCAATCATTCGGCATGCCATCGCCCCGGCAATTATCCATTGAACCGCACTACAGATATTCCCGGCCGGAAAGACCACGCCAAAGGGCATAGTACTTCAGAGTGGATACGGGCTTGACAGCGATGAGCTGGTAGCGGAGCAAAGGTCCGCAGTTGAAGTACATCGAGCGGGAGAGGAATGTACCGTAACCTGTGATCTCCTCTATGCGGAACACCTCGTGATGCCCCTCATACGAAAGTTCCAGACGGTCACCGTACATGGCCACCGACGCGCTGTCGGAAAGCTGCGTGAACACCCCGTCCTTCTTGACAGTGAGCTTGAAGCAGCTGTCATCGTGCACTATCGGCTGTGCTGTCTTCTGCCTGAGCTCCGCGCAGTGCTCATGCACCCAGCGCTTCTGAAAGCGGTTCCACTCGGCAAAATTGTCGAAAGGCATGTACATTCCCTTCTCGAACGACCCGGTCTCCAGATATTTGGCCGTCAGGCCGCAGCTGCATGTGAGCCAGTTGCCCCGCGTCTCCACGGTGCCGAAACGGAGGCAGTGCGGACAGAGGTATGCGGCGTACTGCAGCCCCTCGGCCAGAGCATTCCCGCGATAGAGAGCCCCTGAAGCAGCCTGCTCCTCGTAGGCATTGACCCGCAGGTCCCGGCAGATGGCGGCATAGACCTCCTCGACCGTCATCCCGGCAAGTTCCTCCGGGGTGTATTCATGGACCAATTCTCCCCTCATAGGCCCCCTCCGCTTATGGTCGGCCCACCGCGGCCGCAGGAGGTACCCTCCGGTGAGGCGGTAGGTCAGCAGGGCCACGCCCGTATCCTTGACCAGGGCGGCGGTGCGGGGTGAGATGTACTCGGTCTCCCCGTCCCAGCTGCGGTTGCCCTCGGGGAACATTCCCACGGAGACGCCTGCCCTCAGATTGGCCTCTATCAGGGCAATGGCGGCGTCCCCCTTGGCACCCTTCTCCCGGGGGATAATGCCGAAGAGGGGGTTGAGGAAGAATCCTGCAATGCCCCGGGTCAATGAGGCATTGGCCACGAAGCGCATGTGCCTCCGGGTGCCGATGACCATCAAGGCGGGATCGAGGTTCTGGGTGTGGTTGCCCAGGCACAGAAAAGTACGGCTGCGCACCTTGCAGGGTTTATAAGTGATATGCAGGATGATGTTGACGAAAGGGCCTACGAATGTACGGCAAAAGGCGTAGACCCCACGCTGGAAGCCTACGCCTTTAGTAATCTTTGAACTGTCTGACTTCATGCAACTTACTTTTGGTCAGCAGTCTGGTTCTTCTTAGCCTCTTCCTCTTCGAGTACGCGGTATGCCACCTTGCCCACAAGGGTCTTGGGCAGCTCGCTGCGGAACTCGATGTCGTAGGGCATGGCGTACTTGGCGATGTACTTGCGGCAATAGGCCAGGAGCTCGTCCTTGGTCTCCTGAGTGGGCTCGTTGCCAGGACGGAGCATGACGAAGGCCTTTACTTTCTGCATCTTGTAGGGGTCGGGCACGCCGATGATGCAGCTCATCTGTACCTTCTCGTGCGCATCCAGAATATTCTCGAGCTGGGCGGGATAAACGTTGTAGCCGGAGGTGACTATCATCCTCTTGATACGGCCGCGGAAGTAGACGAAGCCCTGGTCGTCCATGCTGCCGAGATCTCCGGTGTAGAGCCAGGTCAGGCCGTCGGCGTGCTTGCGCAGAGTCCTGGCGGTCTCCTCGGGCTTGCCGTAGTAGCCGAGCATGACGGTGGGGCCGGAGAGCACGATCTCGCCCTCCTCGCCGTAGGGCAGCTCCTCCTCCGTATCGGGCTTGACGATCTTGAAATAGGTGTCGGGGAAGGGTATGCCGATACTGCCCTCTTTCTGGAGCTTGACCGGAGTCAGGCAGCAGGCGGTGACGCACTCGGTGGTGCCGTAGCCCTCGCGCACCTTGATGGTGGCCTTGTGGTCGGCGAGGAACTTGTCCATCTTCTTCTTGAGCTCGATGGACAGGGAGTCTCCGCCTGAGAACACACCCTTGAGATGGGAGAAATCGGCATGTTCCATATTAGGCAGGCGCAGCATGGCCTCGTAGAGAGTCGGCACACCGGCGATGAAGTTGCATTTGTTCTTGGTGATGAGCTTGGAGTAGCTCTTGGGAGTGAAGCGGGGCACGAGGACGCACCTTCCGCCCTTGGCCAGCATCGTATGGATGCATACTCCGAGACCGAAGCCGTGGAAGACGGGCATGGCGGCCAGCATCTTGTCCCCGGGGTCGAACATCGGGTTGGTGGCGATGACCTGCTCGGCGAGGGCATTGAAGTTGCGGTTGGTGAGCATGATGCCCTTGGTGGTGCCGGTGGTGCCGCCGGAGTAGAGGATGACGGCGGGGTCGTTGTCGTCGCGCTCGACCTTGTAGTTGTAGAAGCAGCACTTGGCCAGCTTCATGAACTCTTTCCAGCGGATGACCGGAGCGTCCTCGGGAATCTTGGCGATTTTGTAGCCCTCGGTGATCATGTAACCGGTCTTCAGGGGCTGTGCCAGCTCGTCCTTGATGCGGGCGAGGATGACGTTGACGATGCCGGTGTTCTTGCGGATGGCCTCGATCTTGCCGTAGAACTGGTCGAGGGTTATGACGGTGATGCTGTTGGACTCGTTGAGGTAGAACTCTATCTCCTTCTCGCTCGAGAGCGGATGCACCATGCTGGCGATACCTCCGATGAGGTTGATGGCGTAGAACATGTAGATCGCCTGGGGGCAGTTGGGCATGGCGATGGTCACGCAGTCGCCCTTGCGGATGCCGATGGTCTTCAGGGCGCGGGCACACTGCTCTATCTTCTTGATCATCCTGGCGTAGGTGGTGGACTTGCCCATGAAGTCGAAGGCCACGTTCCTGGGATAACGGGCTGCGACGGAGGCGACCATGTCGAACATCGAGCCCTTAAAGTAGTCCAGATGCACGGGCACACCCTCGGTGTAGGGGTACCACGGCGTCTTTACGGTGTTGTTTTCAGACATATAGACAGGTTATAGGGATTTAACTCCGCTAAGATACGCAAATATTTCCACGCGGGACTCTTTCAAGACAAGTTATGTGATCCCTTCAAGATACAGTTTTCAGCAAAAAGCATACGCTCAGCCGCTTACAGTCACAACACTCCTCCGAAGTACCGTCATGCAGACGTCTGTCCGGCACCTAACGCCGTTCCACAACGGCACCTAATCGCAGGAAATGCTGCCGTTGTGGAAATGGAGCGGAGAGGCAATGCCGCACATGCCGTAGCGGGACAAGAAAATTATATGGTTCTATTAGAATACGAGACCTATCTTAACCGGCAGGAAGAAGCAGTCAAAGGCGTACGGAGGCATGAACTGAGCACGCAGTCCCAAGTCCAGGTCCACCGCTCCCAGATTTAAGGTAAATCCAAGCTCAGCGGCTCCATGAAAAAACACCGGACCACCGTCCTGCCAGTCAAATCCTACACCAAGCTCTACACCCGCATATCCCCGGGTACGTCCGTTCTGGGCGACAGGATAGTAATAGCGGGAATGTGATGAGACATGTCCCACAGGTACCAGCGAGCACATAAATTCAGCACTGACTCCGGTATACAGTCCCGATTTCTCAAAATATGCTCCGTGTGATGTATGAAGAGATATTGACGGTGCAGTCGACAGAATCGGCAGAGGAATGTAGGGACTGATGTTTACACTGGTCATACCCATATAATGGACAGGTTTGTCCTGCGCAGACAGATTCCTTACACCGGTCATTGACAATATGCACACTAAAAGCACAGCTGAGATAGTTACAGTTTTTTTCATAGAATTATAGAATTAATGTATTGGTTCATCATTAAAGCCCATGTCTTTCCAAGTCACCTTAAGATCCACGTAACTATCGCCTGTGTTGAACCTCACATAGGTCTCCTTGTCTTCACCTGAGGAGTCCCACCAGTCTACATTGATTTCGACGGTCCTGTCTCCCTGTCCGCCTGTAGAAGGAAGAATATCCCAGATCCAGTCCGCCCCCCTCTCGGCAGTCCAGTCATGGTCCGTCTGGTTCTTAACCGTTACCTTCTCATAGCCCATATAACCTTCCTCGAAATTCAGTACCGGCGGATCTACAAAGATTCCATAGACCATCTGGCGCACTACCACCTTCGCAGATGTATTACCGGCTTTGAAGGTAATGCTGCCCGTACGTCTGATATCCGAGGAAGTATTCTGCCACTCATCCAATGTTACCGTCACGACGGCATCTCCGAATCCCGACTCCTTGGACAGGCTGATCCAGTCCGCGTACGTAGTGACATTCCATGATCCTGCAGCACTTACATTCAGATCCACAGTTCCACCCTCCTCAAAGACATCGACAGAAGAAGTATCCACTGACACATACCGCTGACAAGAAGACATCAGCAATATCAATACTGCAACAAGAGGAAGTTTCATAAGTCCGTTTATCATACTGTATAAAAGTTAAATTGGGTTAATATTCAGCTTATTATTTTATTTCAAATACTCCTTCAGCATATAGAACCGGAGAATCGATAACAATATAGTACTTGCCGGGGAATGACGGAGCTTCCATATTATAGGTATCGGGTATCATTCCGAAATAATACGAACTTTGATATATAACTGCACCATCTTTTGTCAATACATAGATGTCCACATCTTTAAGCTGATATCCTGTTAAAATCAAATTCATTGACTGTTTATCCAACCATACCTCTATTTCAGAAGATAGAGATCTGTCTTCTCCTGTATACTTTACATATTTTAAAGGTATTTCTTTTTTTAAGGCTTCATCATTAACTTTTTCATCGGCATACAAATTCAGTGTAAACGCTGAGAACAACAAGATTGCAAGAATCGGCTTGATTAACTTTTTCATATATATTTGCATTAATATTTACCGCAAATATATACTTCAATCCCATTCATTCTTCCAGAAAAAGTTTCATTTCAATATTTATTAATCGTTAATTATCAATGCATTATCAAAAAGAAAATTATCGTAGGTCCTGAATCGTTTCATTTTTATTCTTTTTCCAGATCCCGTAAAAGTTTTTGACAATACTGACCGAGATTCATATCCCTTTCCCCCAAACCTAGTTTTCTTCGGATTATGCTTGCACGGTTATGATGCGAATGGCTGCCATTATTTATCAAATTGCCTATCTCCTTGCCACGAAGCCCCATCGCATAAAAGCAACAATAACCTGTCTCCCATTCTGAAAGGCCCTGATTTCTTAGATAATTTACAAATTTTGGATGCGCTACAGAATAAGACATCATAGTTGACAAGATAAATTCCTCTTTATCTTCCATGACTTCGCCAAGCAATTTTTCTACATATTCAAGCAAATTACTGTCAGTCCCTGAAATTTTGGATGAAAGCACATGTGTTATTGCTGTTTGTCTATTACTGATAGCCTTACGTGTAGCTTCAGTAATATTTGACATTGCCAGCATCCTTTCTAATGTTTTATTTTCAATGATTAATCTTTCATTTACCAATTCGAGACACTTCTTCTTTTCCTCCAAGTTATTTCTAGACATTTCAGCCAATTCCGCATCCTTTCGTGCTTCACTTTCTCTGATTTCCTGCACTTTTAGTCTATGCCGCACAATCATAAGCCTCCCTACTACAACAGAAATTATTATTATACTAAAGAATACTAGAAACAGAACTGTATTTTTAGTTCGTAAAATTTCAACTTCCTTATTATATCTTTCCTCTATAAATTTAGCCTCAGATTTTATTCTCTTAATATCCTCTGTTCTAACCATTTCTCGATAACTGGACAAAAGATTATATGCCTCTGTAAAATCTCCCAACCTAGCTTTGATCAATGCAGATAAAAGGTGATATTGAGGCATTGTAGCGTATTCAGGATTGGTTAAGGAATAGTATTCCAATGCCTTCATAGCCGAATTCAACTCTCCTAATTTTATGTAGGTACCCACTACTATTCCCCACTCCACTTTTTCAAAAGGTACTTCACGCAGATAGTCTTTCAGCAATACCTGTACTGTGCCCTTTTCCATCATAGAACCATCTGCTTCTGACAATATCAATCTTTCAGAATAATAAGCACTCAAGTTACTGGAACTTAATGAATCTTTCCCATACTCATTCTCTATTACTGTCAAAATACTATCCGCTGAAAAATAATTCTCCTGCATACTTGCCGCATGAACTGCACTCAGCAAGGCCTTGACACACAGTTCTGAACTTCCTGACCTGCCATAATATTCCGCTGACAACAATGAATATCTATATGCCATGTCAAAATAATACAAATCAAAATATACCGCCTTTTTCGCCGAATACAACCGCCCGACAGCCTTATAATCCTCCGCCCTATCCACATACCGTTCCGCACGGACATAGCACTCCATGGCTCTTTCCGAGTCGCCAAGATTACGGTAGATACATCCCAGGTAATACTGCGCCTTCAGCCTTTCGTCCGCACTTCCGTGACGGGAGTAGTACTCCGCTGCGGGACGGATGATGCTGTCGGTGGTCATGTCAATGTAATTTTTATCCAGAGCCTGTGAATAGAGGAGTGCATGCCGTGCGGCAGCCTTGCGGCTCACCAGCCGGCTGCGCTGCATCGTGTCCAGAAGGGCCAGTGCTGTCTCCGGACTGTCTTCCATCACAGACTCAGCGGCATCCAGTTCCGACATCACCGCCGCATCGTCCGCACATGACACTGCCAGCAACAGCAGAACAGCCGCGGAAAGTAAGGACAATACCTGCCTCATGCCCATGCTAGTTGGCCTCGACCAGGGCCTCTGACACATTGATGGCGAAGTCACCGACCCGCTCGCACTCGGAGATCAGGTCCATGTAGTAGACTCCGCGGAGGTAGCCGCTCTCCTCGGACTCGATGTGGCGGAGGTGTTCCTCCTTGAGATTGTCGCGGTACTCGTTGATATCGTGTTCGGCGTCCTGTGCGTTGGAAATGTTGATGATACGCTGGAAACCGGAGCGGAGATTGGCCGTCATGCAGTCCAGGGCGGTATCCACCAGATCCAGCATGTGGTTGATCTTCTTGACCGCACCTTCGTCGAACTTCTGACCGTGCAGGTTCTTGCGCTGGAGGATACGTCCGATATTGAAGCCCGAGTCACCGATGCTCTCCAGCTCCGAGATGATCTTGTACATCGCGTGCATCCTGTTGGTGCCGTCCTGACTGAGCTCGCCCTCTCCTATATTGCTGAGGTATTTGGCTATCTCGAACTCTATCCGGTCGGTGATCTGCTCGTAGTGCTCGAGTTTCTTGAAAAGCTCGTCGAAGCGGTTCTCATTGTCCGCCTCGTTGACAGCCTGACGGGCGTATGCATACTGCCTCTTGACTATCTCGGAGAAATGCACCACTTCCTGCTCCGCCTGCTCGAGAGACAGCTCCGCGGTACTCATCATACCGCCCTGGATGTACCTGAGACGGAAGACCTCCTCCTCGTCCCTGCGGCCCTTGATGATCCAGGTGACCAGCTTGACTATCTGCGGGGTAAACCATATCAGGATGCAGGTATTGGTGATGTTGAACAGGGTATGGACGGTCGATATGGCATAAAGAAGGGAGGCAGAGGACGTGAAAGGGTCCTCGCCGCCCAGACCGACCACTATCTTGGCGACTAGCCACAGGAAGGGCTTGTACAGGGCCAGCACCCAGATGACGCCGAAGACATTGAATACGGTGTGGGCAAGGGCGGCACGCTTGGCAGAGATATTGCCCACGGAAGCGGCTATGTTGGCGGTAATGGTGGTTCCGATATTCTCGCCGAGCACCATGGCCGCGGCTATCTCGAAGGGTATCCAGCCCTGGCTGGCCATCACCAGTGTCAGGGCCACTGTGGCGCTGGAGGACTGGAGGATGATGGTAAGGACGGTACCGACAAGTACGAATATCAGGACAGAGAAGAATCCCCAGTCGGTCCACCGCTGGATAAATGCCAGGGCCTCAGGGTTGGCGCTCAGGTCCGGAACGGAGTTCTTAAGGTACGTAAGGCCCAGGAAAAGGAGGGCAAAGCCTATGATCATCTCTCCTATGCTCTTGCGCTTCTGGGACTTGAACATCATGAATACAAATCCGAGACCTACCAGCGGGATGGAGAGCATCGAGATGTCTGCCGTGAATCCCAGCAGGGATATAAGCCAGGAGGTGACAGTCGTTCCGATATTGGCTCCCATTATCACGCCTACGGCCTGGGTCAGACTCAGCAGACCCGCATTGACGAAGCTGACTATCATCACGGTCGTGGCACTGGAGGACTGGATGATGGCTGTGATGAGGGTTCCGGTCAGAACACGGGTGAAGGAGTTGGCCGTCATGGCCGAAAGAATGGAACGCAGGCGGTTGCCGGCTACTTTCTGGAGGCCCTCGCTCATCAGCGTCATGCCGTAGAGAAAGAGACCCAGGGCTCCCAGCAGAGTCAGTATCTGGAATATGGTGCTCATATATCTTTGGATTTCTTCAAAATTATGCAAATATAGCTATCTTTGCGGCATGTTGCACTTGACTAAACCTATAATAGCTGCGATTTTTCTGATATTCGCATCAGCCACAGCTCTTCACAGCCAGTACTACACCCTGGGCAACGATCCTTCAAGAGCCCGCTGGAGAACGGTCACATCAAAACACTACCGGCTCATCTACCCTGAGGAGACCGATTCCATGGCCCGCCTCTACCTCTACACCCTGGAAAAAGTAAGACCTGCCGTCATGTCCCAGCTCAATATCAATCCCCGCCGCATCCCCGTGATACTCCACCCATACATCACCACCAGCAACGGGGTGGTGACCTGGGCACCGAAGCGCATGGAGCTCTTCACCTCGCCCGACCCTTACGGCAGCAATCCCGACCACTGGATGACCCACCTGTCCATCCACGAGTCCAGGCATGTGGGGCAGGTGGAGCATTTCACCAAAGGCATATACAACGTCTTCTACTACCTCCTGGGAGAGCAGGTGACGGGCATCGGACTGGGACTGTTCGCCAACAAGTTCGCGATGGAGGGCGATGCCGTGATAGCCGAGACTGAGCTGACAGGCGGAGGCCGCGGGCGCAATGCCGACTTCCTGAAATACCTGAGAGCGATGTACATCAATGGCGATTTCCGCAACTGGGACCGCATGCAGTTCGGCTCATTCAGGCACTATACCCCGGACTACTACGTGTTCGGCTACGCCCTGGGAAGCTACGACCGCTACATCACAGGTCTGCCGGACTATATCGGACAATATTTCCGGGCACCCGTCAAGCGCTGGTACGACATACCGGTGCTGCTGGACCCAGGACTGCGGCTGAACGGTGAGAGCAAATTCAGGACTTTCGCCCGCTCACAGGGATTCTACAGCGAGATGTGGCGGCAGGACTACCTGTCCCGCGGCGCATATACCTCCCCGGACAGCCTGCTCAGGAGAGGACATAGGGTCTACACCGAATACACCAGTCCGATTTACGTCACTGACCCCGAGTCCCGCTGGGACCGCACGGTGATAGCGGTAAGGCAGGGCATGGAGATGGCTCCGGCGCTGGTCAGCATAGACAGCACAGGCCACGAGAGATACATCCGCCCCTTCCCCGTCACATCATCGAGGCTGACCTACGACGGGCGTCATCACATCTACTGGACCGAACCGGTATCCAACGAGGCTTCCAACCTGGAGGACTTCTCTGTCGTCATGGCATTTGACCTGCGCACCGGCCGTATCGGTTCAAAAAAACGCAGGACCAAATATTTCAACCCCGCGCCTTCCGTTACAGGAGACACTCTGGCCGTTGCCGAATATCCAGTAGAAGGCTCTACGAGGCTGACACTGCTCGATGCCCGCACGGGAGATGTACTGCGTACGGTTCCGGCCCCGGACAACGGGCAACTCCGGGAGTCTGTCTTTGACGGCAGCAGCATCTACTGCACAGTGATTCAGGAGAACGGCATAGGCATCTACCGTCTCTGTGACGGACAATGGTCCGAGGTCATCGCCCCCCAGCTTCAGAGCATCTCAGGCCTGAAGCTGCACGGCAGGGAACTGTATTTTTCCAGCGACCTGGACGGAGTCATCAACATCTACAGCTACAATCCCGGCAGCGGTATCCTCCTGCGCAGAACCAACTCCGAATACGGAGCCGACTACCCGTACTTCGACCCCTCTGGGGAAAAAGCCTACTACAGCGAGTACAGCCTCGGCGGCTACCGTCCCGTCAGTCTTCCGACAGACAGGATGAGGTCGGATTCCTCCGATTTCTCCAGGCCGTTCAGGCATCCGATGGCCGAGTTTCTGACCCGCCAGACCCGCAGCTCCTTCAAGCCTGCCCCGGGAGACACGGCCGACAGGGGCATCCTGGACCCGGAGCAGTATCCGTCGAAGCGGTATTCCAAGTTCCTCCACATCTTCAACATCCACTCCTGGTTCCCGATATACGTCGACATGGACAGACTGATGTCGTTCACTTTCGAGAACTTCACCCGGACCGCGACCGTCGGAGCCACAGTCCTCTCCCAGAACCGTCTCGGCAACATCACCTCCAGCCTGAGCTACGGATACATGAGGGATTCCTTTACAGGAAAATATTTCCACTCCGGGCATTTCTCGATGGATGCGGAGGTCTACGGCAACTTCTCCGTCGAGCTGAGCCTGGACGTCAATGAGCGCAATGCCCAGGACAACGCCTATGACCTTAGCCTGGGAGGACAGTATATCAATGAAAGGGCCGGCACTCCGCATCTGAGCGCGCAGGCTACGGTATACTATCCGATAAGCTTCAACAGCCGCGGATGGTACAGGAGCCTGACCCCCTATGTGTCCTGGAACTTCACCAATGACCGGTACTACAAGTACAGTTACGGCCTCAGCGAAAGCGGAATACATCAAGTGAGCGGCACCCCTGTCATGAGACATCTGATGCAGTACGGCATCTCCTACGCCCAGTCCCTGCCCACCGCCACCTCCCAGATCTATCCGAGATGGGGATTCGGCATCTCCCTGCAGGGAGCCTCCTCAATCGGCGTCCGGGACTATTTCGGACATGTGGCCAAGGCCAACGGCTACGTATACTTCCCCGGCATCACCCGTCAGCAGGGAGTCCGCCTGGGTTTCTCATTCCAGAAACAGTTTGTAGACGGTAAGTTCTTCCTCAGCTCGCTGACATCGCTTCCCAGAGGCTACACCGGATACTGCTTCGACGCGGCATACGGCAGCGTATCCCTGGATTACGCGGTTCCCGTCTACCTGGGCGACATCAGCCTCGGTCCGGTACTGTACCTCAAGCGGCTGCAGCTGATTCCGTTCGGGGACTACGCAAGGGGCGTTGAGAACGGCACCGGAGCCGTCAACCGTTACTACTCTTTCGGAGCGGATGTAAAGGTGGATTTCATCGCCCTGAGGCTCAACTTCCCGCTCAGCATCGGCATGCGCTACGCCCGCACCGGTCCCCAGACCGGCTCACAGAACTACTTCGGACTGCTCTTCGACGTATCTTTCAACTAGGATTTGTCCAGCGCGAACCACTCGAACAGAGCATCGGCCGCCCTTTTTCCTATGACGTTGACTATCTCACGGTAGGGCGCCTTCTTGATTTTGGATACCGTCCTGTACTTGGTCACCAGCTTCCCGCGGCTGACGGCCCCCACTCCCGGTATGCCGTCCAGCTCCGAGACCAGGGAGGATGCGCTGCGCCGGTTGCGGTGATGGGTGATGCCGAAGCGGTGCGCCTCGTCCCGGATGTGCATGAGCACCTTGAGGGAGGTGGAGTTGCGGTCAATGAAGTGAGGATACGGGTCGCCCGGCACGATGATCTCCTCCATCCGCTTGGCCAGCCCGATCAGCTTGACCTTTCCGATGAGCCCTATCTCGTCCAGGGCCTCGTAGGCCGCATTGACCTGACCGCGGCCGCCGTCGATGACTATCAGCTGCGGGAGCTCCTGCCCTTCGGCCAGCAGACGGGTGTAGCGGCGGTTGACCACCTCCTTCATGGAGGCGAAGTCGTCCGGGCCGACGACGGTCTTGATGTTGAAGTGCCGGTAGTCCTTCCTGGAAGGAGCCCCGTCACGGAAGACGACACATGAGGCCACGGGATTGGTGCCCTGGATATTGGAGTTGTCGAAGCACTCGATATGCACCGGGGGAACGTCCATCCCCAGGTCCTTGCGCAGATTCTCCACTATGCGGGCCGAGTGCTCCTCGGGGTTGACGAACTCCTCGTGCTTGAGCCGCTCGAACTTGATGGCCGCCGCATTTTTCCTGCCCAGCTCCAGCAGCGCCAGGCGGTCTCCCTTTTCCGGGACGGTGAATGTAACCCCCGGCAGAGCCTCCGGCATATCGGGCATGAACGGCACCACTATCTCCGGCGGACGGGTCCCGGCCTCCTCCCCGTAGTCCCGCAGCTTCTCATAGACTCCGGATATGAAGGAGCCGAGCACTTCCGGTTCCTGCTCCTCGATACGCATCCTGATTTCCAGGTTCATGGACTGGATGATACCCCCGTCGTGCACCCTCAGGAAGCTGCCGAAGGCCTCCGTGCCCTCGAAGATGATGTAGAAGACATCGACATTGATGCCCTTGGCATTGACGATGAGCGACTTGGCGTAATGCTTCTCCAGCAGTTCCATCTTCTCCTTCCACTCCTGGGCCTCCTCGAACCGCAGCTGCCCCGCGCATTCCTTCATCCGCCGCTCGAAGTCCTTGATCAGCGACCAGGAATTGCCCTTAAGTATCTGAATGATAGCTTCGGTCTGCGCCCTGTATTCCTCTTCGGAGAACTTCCCGACGCATGGTCCGGCACACCGGCCCAGATGGTAGTCCAGACAGACCTTGAACTTGCCCTTGGCTATGCCCTCGCCCGTAAGGGGGAGCCGGCAGGTGCGGAGCCGGTAAAGGGAGTTGATGAGAGACAGCAGGTTATGGGCGTGCATGGCCGAGCTGTAGGGCCCGAAATACCTGGAACCGTCCCGGACGAAGCGGCGGGTGACGGTGACGCGGGGGAAGGGCTCGTTGTGCAGGCATATCCACGGATAGGTCTTGCCGTCCTTGAGGAGGATGTTGTAGCGGGGCTGGAACTGCTTGATGAGGTTGTTCTCCAGCAGGAAGGCGTCCGACTCCGAGCCGACCACCGTGTGCTGGATGTCAGCTATCTTGGAGACCATGACCTGAGTCTTGCGGTTCAGGCCGTTAGGGCGGAAATACTGGGACACGCGGTTCTTCAGGTCCTTGGCCTTGCCCACGTATATGACGGTGCCCCCGGAGTCCAGAAAGCGGTACACTCCCGGGCTGTGGGGCAGCATTTTCAAAATAATGCCTATATTTGCAGGATGTTTTGACATGGTATGGACACTCTCAACTCCGGCACAAAGTTAATCAATAAATCGGATATCCGCAGGGCACTTCCCTTCAAGGGGCCGCTGGGCTCCCTGATTGCGTCCTGCGCCATGTCCCTCCTGGGGCTGAACCGCATCAACCGCCTCTATCCGCAGTTCGGGGCATACAGGGGACGCGAGTTCACCAAGGAGGCCATGAAGACCTTCCGCATCTCCACGGACATCCTGCCGGAGGAGGTGGAATACATCCCAAAGGAAGGGCCCTTCATCATTGTCTCCAACCACCCCTTCGGAGGATGGGACGGCATCGTCCTCTACAACACGGTGGCCGCCGTCCGCCCGGATTTCAAGATTCTGACCAATTTCATCCTTTCCCTCATCCCCAACCTCAGGGACAGCTTCCTGGCCGTCAACCCCTTCTCCGACCGCAAGCAGCTCCGCAGCAGCCTTCCTGGACTGAAAGCGGCCATGGAGACAATAGAGCACGGCGGCTGCGTCGGCATTTTCCCCGCAGGAGAGGTATCCACATACTACCGGGGCAATAAATTCCCGGCGGACAAGGAATGGACCCACACCGTCATGAAGCTCGTCACCACGTGCAGGGTGCCGGTGCTGCCCGTCTACTTCGACGGCAGCAACTCCAGGCTGTTCCACATGCTGGGCCGCATCCACCCGATGCTCCGCACCCTGAGACTGCCCCGCGAGCTGCTCCGCCGCAGCGGAGGCACGGTAACTATGAGAATCGGACGGATTATCCCAGCAGGAGAAATCACACGATGGAACAATCCCAAGGAACTGGGCCGTATGCTCCGCAACCGTGTCTACGCAATGGAGGGAAATGTCCCCCGCAACCAACCCGGACAACAGACTGCCGGAGCACATGAGCCACTGCTGCCGCCTGTCCAGACATCTGTGTTGAGAAAGGAGATGGAGGCACTTACCCCTCTGTTCGAAGTCTCCAGGTTCCAGTGTTTTCTGGCTGATACATCCAGCATACCGTTCATGATGCAGGAAATAGGACGGCGCAGGGAAGAATCTTTCCGCCAGGTAGGCGAGGGTACCGGCTCAGCAATCGATACCGACACCTTCGATGCATACTACAAGCATTTGGTTCTGTGGGACAAAGAAGCCTGCCAGCTTGCCGGGGCCTACCGTCTGGGCATCGGCAAGGAGATATATGAGCGCTATGGCGTCAAGGGTTTCTATACCCATACTCTCTTCCGCTACTCAGAAGAGTTCACCGCCCTGCTGCCCGAATGCATAGAACTGGGACGCTCGTTCCTATCGGTAGAATACAAGAAAGAAGCACTGCCGCTGATGTTGCTCATCAAAGGTCTGTTCTATACTGTACTGAGATACAAGGACTGCAAGTACCTGTTCGGGCCTGCAAGCATTACCAGCTGGCTGCCTCCGTTCTACAGGAGTCTGCTGATATCGGGACTGGAGAAATTCGCTTCAGGACCGCATATGGGGATGGTGACTCCGCGCACTCCATTCAAGCCCGAATGGCTCCGCGTAGATCCTGACCTTCTGCTCTCCGGCAGGACTACAAGCGTGGACGCATTCGACAAGTATCTTCAGCGCCTTAGTGACGGCCGGTACCGCATACCCACCCTGATAAAGAAATATGTCAAGCTTCAGGCTGAAATCCTGGCTTTCAATGTAGACCGTGAATTCAACTACTGTGTGGACGGAATGATCTTCCTGGATATGGCAGCAGTACCGCGTAGCGAGATCGAAATGCTAACCAAAGGCAGCGAGGACCAGGAAAGTCTCATCGGAAAATTCTACGGAACAGGATCATAGCCGCTTCCTCCCCAAGGATGACAACGCAGTATCCTGCGCACGGCCAGATAAAGTCCCTTTATGGGCCCGTGCCTGCGCAAAGCCTCCAGGGCATAGGCAGAGCATGTAGGAGTGAACCGGCATGCTGCCGGAGTATACGGAGAGATGCAGACCTGATAAAAACGTATCAGGAGAACAAGGGGAAATATAAGCGCCTTCCTCAACGCCCTATTGAATCTTTCCCAGCGCGGTCTCAAGATCTTCGGAGATCCGTCCATAATCCAGAATTTCAGTTGCGGTATATATCAGCATAAGATGCACACCTTCCAGAGCGGGATATTTACCGCATACATGACGGAAAGCCTCCCGGGTACGCCTCCGGATGAGATTGCGCTTGACAGCCCGTTTATAAATTTTCTTCGGCACTGAAAAAATTCGGGCCGGAGCCTGATCCCCGGCACAGTCCAGCCAGTAGATACGGAACGGGTAGCTGTAAAGCTTCCTGCCATCCGTGTGAATCTTTTCCGCCAGTTTCATACGTATCAGGCTAATTCGGGGATATGAACGACAGAACGTAATGCTGACCTGACGAATGCATGGCCATAGAACCGGTCTGAGACGAGATGCTGTCTATCTGAAAGCACTTGACGTCCCATCTGGACGGAGTACCGAATTCTGCATTGTCATAGACTGTCAGCGCCAGGAAATCATCATAAAGGCGGAAATAATCCTCCCCTCCACCCATCGGCTGCCAGGCATTCTCTCCGGTTCTGGAAGAAATAATCAGGGAGCCGTCTCCCTGAAACTGAATACGGTAGTTCGAAAAATCGGCTCCATCCAGGGTATTGAACTGCCATACTCCCGCTATAGTGTCAGTAACAGCATATGTCGACGGGAGCTTGCGCATGGTCATCTGCGAGAACTCCGGCGTAACTTCCTGACCTCCGATAATCAAGGAGCTCAGTCCCAGTGTCATCAGGGAATCCTCCGAATGTACGAAATCATACTGCTGGGTTGTGACTACCTGATCTACAAAACCGAAAAGTCCGGTAAATGTACCGTAAATGGAAAAGTCACAGCAGTAAATCTCATACATGAGCGTGTTGTCACCCCACTGGCATCCTACTGTATCATCCAGAGTCAGGACTCCCGACCATGTGACTACATTTGACTTGTCAAATGTCACGACTGTCCAGTCCCGCTCGTCGAGCAAGTTGCCGTCCCTGGTGTCTATCAGCCATGTAGCCTTGATATTCTCGCGGTTGTATGCCGGACTTTCACGGCTGCACGACACCGGCAGCACAAGCACGCAGAAAACTGCGGACAGCAGCACTATGGACCAGAGCCGCCGCATTTACTTCATATTTTCGAGATACAGCATCAGAGCCTTGGATACCGAAGGAGCCTGAGGGGTCGGAGCCTCTACTTCCACGGAATAACCGTGATCCTTGAGCACCTTGGCAGTAGAGGGACCGTATGTCACGAAAAGAAGTTTGTCCTGCTTGAATTCAGGATAAGAAGCCAGCAGTGACTTTACATCAGAAGGGCTGTAGAACACCACCATCTGATACTTGCTGAGGTCAATCTGAGTAAGATCACTGTACACGGTCTTGCTGAAAACTGCGTTTCCGAACTTCAGGCCGGCTTTGGTGAATGCCTTGATGACGTCAGGCTTGGTAGTATCGGTGGATGCTATCAGAAAATTCTCGTTCTTGTGCTTTGCCCCGACAACACTGATGACCGAGTCAACCGTTCCCTTCCCGAAAAATATCTTGCGCTTCCTGTACACTATATGCTTTTGAAGATACAGCGCGATATTCTCGGTAGTACAGAAATATTTCATGGTCTCGGGGACAGTCACCCTCATGGCCTCGCACATTGCAAAAAAAGCGTCAATCGAGGACTTGGCGGAAAAAAATATAGCGGTATAATCCAGAATAGCCACTTTTTGAGCCCTGAACTCCTTAGCCGTAAGAGGTTCGATCCTGAAAAATGGAGAATAGTCTATATGTACTCCGAATGTAGATGTAATCTCCGAAAACGGAGACTGGGTATTACCCGGATCGGGCTGTGAGACTAGGATATTGCTTATCTTCATTTGCTTACAATCTTTTAATATCTATTTCAGTACCGTACGACAACAACTGCCGCCGTCACAACCGGTAAAATTTCAAGCGTGCAAAGATACAAAATAGTCAATAAAAGAGGCTCTCTGAAAGAAAAAAATATTCTCAGCAGCTCCGCAGAATAGAGCAGAAGCAGTACAGCGGCCGCTACGGCAGACACCGGCCCGGTAAGCACCGGATATAGATCCGGCAAAAACATCCCGATGATGAGTATGACACAGTACACCACTGTTGCAGTTATGAAAAACAGGCAGCTGAGCCGTGACAGCACTGCCGCCAGATCCCTTTCACCGGAGACATAGGCCATACCTGCCAGAAAAAGAAATCTCATGACATAATATCCGGCCAGAGAGGCCAGGATAAGAAGATACGGAGCCTCCACCGAAGAAGTACCGTAAACCAGATAGGCAGCAACAGGCAGCAGGACCAGGAAACCGATAGGAAGTCCCAGCCTGACTGCCGGGGAGGTGTCATAATAGGTACGCTTGACAGGATAGCGGGCGAAGCCTCCTGCCCAGGACAGGAATACGGACGTCTGCACCCTGAAAACCAAACAGAAGAAGATGAAGAAAAGCACGGCCCATACAAAGTACTGAGCTCCGTGGATAACGGTAATGCCCGCAGCAGGAATATCATAATGCTGCAACAGTGAATCCGGGAAAAGCTCACTCACCGTCATGCCGGGAGAATCAGTTGCCGCGCTTCGCCACATATCCCATACCGGTCAGGAATGTTGTCACCTTGTCCCTGCAGTCACCCTGAATCAGAATTTCTCCGTCCTTAATGCTGCCTCCCGTACCGCAGCGGCTCTTGAGACTGCGTCCCAGTGCGGTAAGATCCTCATCGCTGCCGATGAAGCCCTTTATCAGAGTCACCGACTTGCCGCCGCGGTTGCGGCGGTCCAGATACACTGTCAGTTTCTGCTTCGAAGGAGGAAGTGTCTCCACCTTCCGCTCCTCTTCGGACGGAATGTTAAAATCAGGATTTGTAGAGTAAACCAGAGGCATAAGGGTAATTTTTTCGCAAATTTAGTATATTTGCGACTTATACACACGAAACAGACAACAAATGGAGCAGAAAAAGTTTAATTTCCTCAACCGCATCTTCTCGGTCATCGTACTTCTGACCGCATCCGTTACATATCTTTTGACCATCGAGCCCACAGTCAGCTTCTGGGACTGCGGCGAGTTCATCGCCTCATCCTATAAGCTGGAGGTCGGCCACGCTCCCGGCAACCCGGTGTTTCAGCTCATCGCACGCTTCTTCACCATGTTCGCCTCACCTGAGCATGCCGCCATGGCTGTCAATATAATGAGCGCCCTGTGCTCTGCCTTCACCATTTTCTTCCTGTATCTGACCATCGTCCACCTGGGACGCCGGATCATCGAGAAGAACGGAGGCAACGGGACACTGTCCGCAGGGGAAGCCATTTCCCTCATAGGAGCCGGAACAGTCGGTGCCCTCGCCTACTGCTGGTCCGACACCTTCTGGTTCTCCGCAGTGGAGGCAGAAGTCTACGCGATGTCCTCCCTTTTCACAGCCGTAGTCTTCTGGATGATTCTCAAATGGGAGGAACAGGCCGACACTGAATATGCGGACCGCTGGATCGTAGCCATAGCATTCCTGATGGGGCTCTCCGTCGGAGTACACCTGCTCAACCTGCTGACCATACCGGCCATAGCATTTGTCTACTACTACAAGAAAGCACCCAAAGTCACCACCTGGGGATGCATCGGAGTATTCTTCATCTCGGCAGTCATCCTGGCGGTGATACTGTGGGGCATCATCCCCTACCTGCCCAAGATTGCGGCTGTATTCGACCTGCTCTTCGTCAACGTGTTCCACCTGCCGTTCAACTCCGGCGCCGCCTTCTTCGTCATCGCCCTGCTGGTGCTCAGCTTCCTGGCCGTCTACCTGACATATAAGAAAGGCTCTCATCTGTGGAACATCATAACCCTGTGCTTCACGGCCATCATCATCGGATACTCGGCATTCGCCATGGTGGTCATCCGCTCAGCCAACAACACTCCCACCAACGAGGGACAGCCGGACAACCCCTTCGCCCTGGTCAAGTACCTGAGCCGCGAACAGTACGGCAAGAATCCTCTCGTCTACGGACATACCTACGCATCCGTCTACACCGACTACAAATTCAACAACTACTACACCAAACTCGACAGCGCGTACTACAAGGCCCCGGCTCCCGTAGACGTAATCTATCCCTCTGAGAGCAAAATGCTGTTCCCCAGAATGTACAGCAAGGATCCCTCCCATATCCGCTTCTACGAAAGCTACACTCAGGGACGCGGCAAGGTGATTCCCGGCTCGGACTACAAGATGCCTACCTTCGCCGACAACATGAAGTTCTTCTTCGACTACCAGTTCAACTGGATGTATATGCGCTACTTCATGTGGAACTTCGCCGGCCGCCAGAACGACCTTCACGGTCAGGTGCCGGGAGACCCGCTGAAAGGCAACTGGGAGTGCGGTATCGGATTTATCGACAAGGCCCGTCTCGGAGACCAGTCCGACGGCCCGGACTACATAGTGAACAACAAGGCCAAGAACCACTACTACATGCTGCCCCTCCTGCTCGGCATCATCGGCCTGCTCTACCAGCTGGGGAAAGACAAGCGCAACTGGTGGATCACATTCCTGCTCTTCTTCCTTACCGGCATCGCCATCATCCTGTACCTCAACCAGTCTCCTTATCAGGTCCGCGAGCGCGACTATGCCTACGCCGGCAGCTTCTACGTGTTCTCGATATGGATAGGCCTGGCAGTTATGGCCGTATACAGCTGGCTGCGCAAACCTGCGGCCAAGGCGCATGTACCTGAGAAAGTGACTGCCGCCGTAGTCAGCGTACTGCTTCTCGGAGTTCCCGTACTCATGGCCGCCGAGAACTGGGACGACCACAACCGCAGCAACCGCTACACCGCACGCGACATGGCCTACAACTATTTCGCATCCACCGATCCCCAGGCAATCCTCGTCACCCACGGAGACAACGACACATTCCCCCTCTGGTACATCCAGGAAGTAGAGGGCGTGCGCCTGGACGCCAGGGTCATGAATACCTCCCTGCTCGGCATAGACTGGTATATAGACCAGATGCAGTGGAAACAGTATGACGCTGAGCCCATACGTTTCACCACCAAACGCATCAACTATCTCTACGGTACCAACGACTACGTCTACGTCCTGGACCGCTTCAACCGCCCTATCCTCCTCAAGGACGCCATCGCCCTCTTCAACGATCCGCGTGTCAAGGTCAATCTCTACGGCCGGGAGGAAAGCTACCTTCCCGCCTCCAGGCTGCTCATTCCGGTCAATAAGGAAAATGTCATCAAGAACCACATCGTACCCGAAGAGGACTATGACAATATTCTGGACACCGTCTGCCTGGAAATACCCCTCGACAGGGACAATCTGCTGGAAAAGCCGGAGCTCATGATTCTCGACATGCTCGCCAACTATGACTGGGAACGCCCCATCTATTTCATGACCCAGGGCGGCAGTCTGGATATAGGCATCGAGGACTACCTCCAGTTCGACGGATTCACCTACAAGTTCGTCCCCATCAAGAGCCGTACGTCTTTCACATCCGTAGAGCAAGTGGATACCGACGCCATGTATGACCGCATCATGAACGGCTACCGTCTGGACAGCTTCTCGAAGGACTTCTTCGTGGATTACCAGAACCTCTCTACATTCAACGGTGTCGCCGCGATGCGCTTCATGTTCGTACAGACAGCCATAGCCCTCTACGACAAGGGGGAGACCGACAAGGCCCTGCAGGTACTCGACCGCATGCAGGAAGTCTACCCGGACCACAACTTCCCTCTTAATGCTTCCGCAGCCGTGATGTACAACAATGAACAGATGGTCCTCCAGGCCATCGGCCTGTACTTCAGGTGCGGTGAGAAAGACAAAGGTCTGGCCATGGCCGACCGCTTCATGGAAGAGACAATGCAGGCCATCAGACTATTCGCCCAGCCCTACCGCGGCTCGGTACTCTCACAGATAGACCTGCAGAACAACTTCCAGCTATATCAGTACGGCATAGATATCGTCCGTCAGGAAGATCCAGACAAGGCCCAGGAATACTCCAAGACACTCGAGGACTTCCTCAACAGTGCCGTATAGCACACCTTACCTAGATTCAAACCATTTCTAAGCGATGAAAACAAATATTTATTTCGCACTATCAATGCTAGCACTGTCGCTTGCGTCATGTAAAAAGAATACCTGGACAGACGACAGCGCAGTCATCAGGTTCCAGGACGAGAGGTTCCTGCAGGCTATACTGGAAAACCCAAGAAATACCGTGGATAAAAACAACGACGGACAGATTTCCGAAAAGGAGGCTCGGACGGCAACTGTCCTTGATGTCAGTCTCGCCGGTATCAGCAGCATGGATGAGATAAAGTACTTCACTTCCCTGACCGTGCTTTCCTGTTATGGCAACGAGCTGACGGCCCTTGATGTCAGCAACAACACCTCCCTGACAAAACTGAACTGCTCCTCGAATGAGCTTTCTGCCATTGACGTGGGAAACAACCCCGAACTGACGTTGTTCTATTGCGACAGTAATCAGCTGTCCACCCTTGACGTGAGCCGGAATACATTGCTGGAGATATTTGATTGCAGTCACAACTCGATTGCTTCGCTTGACGTGAGCCGGAACACCTTGCTGCAAATATTTGATTGCTATTACAACTCGATCACTTCGCTTGACGTGAGCCGGCATGCATCCCTGCGACAATTCAATTGCAGCAATAACTTGCTTGAAAATCTTGATGTAAGCGCCTGTTCGTCCTTGACAATATTGAATATCAACTACAACCGAATTTCTGAAATAGATTTTTATGCCAACACGTTACTGGAGGAATTATACTGCGAGGACAACCTTCTGACCTTACTGGACTTACGGAACAACAAAGAGCTCAAGTATCTTTCCTGCTCGGGAAACAAGCTGAGCAGGCTAATTCTGTACAGACACCATAAGCTGGGAAAAAGTACCATAGCCGAGATAAGAGAAGAATACGGTGACATTATAGAATACGAGTTCGCAAGGCCTTAGTCACTCCAGAAGCATATTGCACCCCCTACGCTCGGAGCCCTGAAGGCGGCCGTCGATGGTGAATGATCCGTCAGGCCAGGCGCGGCCGGTGTCCTCTGTCTCGATGAACGAGCAGGAATTCCTGTTGGCCAGGTCGATGATGTGGATGATGCCCCTCTCACCGGGGGCTGACTCCATGAAAGGGTCGTTGATGTCGCGGATGATGACTTTCATCCACGCGGGAGCACGGAAGATACCGTTGCCGGCTGAATAGGCCTGGGACAACAGCTCGCACATACCGTATTCCGAATGGACGGCACTGATGCCGAAGCCCGCACTCAGGCGGTGGTGCAGCTCTTCCCGGGTAAGCTCCTCGCGGCGGCCCTTCATCCCTCCGGTCTCCATGACTGTGAGCCAGGAGTCATTCGGACCTTCCAATCTATATTTTTCCGTAAAATCCAGGAGGGCGAAAGCCACTCCCAGCAGCAGGGTCTTCTGCCCCCTCCCCCGCAGCTCCGCCAAAGTGCTGTAGAGGCGGTCGTGGTCGTAAAGATAATAACCGCTCTCCGGGCGGCCGCTCTCCCGTATCAGACGGTCCGCCATATAGACCAGGGAAGAGCCCTCACGCTCCAGATAAGCGGGCAGCAGGGCCAGGATGACATAATCCTCCGGTGCCCCGTAAAAATGCCGGAAACCGGCTAAAAAGCTCTTTTCGTATAGGCTCACATCCGTCACGCAATGGCGCGAGGGTGTCTGGCCGGTGGTAGAGCTGCTGAAAAAAATCTTCTGCGGCGCCACGGGCTGCGGCTCCGCAGAAGATATGATGTCGTACTGCTTGAAGAAACGGATGGGCAGGAAGGGGATATCCGCGATGTCCCGTACTCTGTCAGGAGCGGCCTCAAGCAGGTCGGCATACTGACGGTACTGAGGGCAGAGGGCATACTGACGGCGGAATGTATCCAGGGCGCAGGCCGTGAAAGCCTCCGAAGTGTCAATCCCGAAAATACGCTCTTCCGTGTCTCCCATTTCCTCTCACTTTTCAGGATTATCTGTCGGCCCTTTCGAGCTCGATGGTGAAGTGCCTCATGATGGGCAGCTCCTTTACGATCCTGTAACCGCGGGTGATGGACTCGCGGCGGTCGTAGACGTTCTTGGCTGCGGCTGCGATGTAATCCATGTGGTTGTTGGTGTACACCCTGCGGGGGATGGCCAGACGGAGCAGTTCGAGGGCGGGATAACGGTTCTCGCGGGTGACGGGGTCGCGGTCAGCGAGCAGCGAGCCGATCTCCACGCCGCGGATACCGGCCTCGAGGTAAAGCTCGATACCGAGGGTCTGGGCGATAAACTCCTCCTTGGGAAGATGAGTCAGGATCTTCTTGGCGTCGAGGAAGATGGCGTGTCCACCGGCAGGTCTCTGATAGGGCACTCCGTACTCGTCCAGCTTCTTGCCGAGGTAGGCCACCTGGTTGATAC
>DWYD01000182.1 GCA_019118865.1 Candidatus Coprenecus merdipullorum
GCCGACTACTATAACGGACTCAGGACATATCCCAAGGCCAATCTTCCGATGGTCATCAATCCGCTCAGCTCGGATCTCAACGCTATGCGCCAGACCTTGCTCTTCAGCGGACTTGAAGTGGTGGCCTACAACCTGAACCGTCAGGCCGGAGACCTGAAGCTCTTCGAGATGGGAAATGTCTACCGGTATGAGCCCAAGGGAGAGAATGATCCGGTAAACAACCTGGCCTCCTACAGTGAACAGATGCATCTGTCCATGTTCGTAGTAGGAAAGGGTACCCAGTACTGGAGGAACACCACGGGTGCAGGACATTTCTTCACCCTCAAAGGATATGTGGAACTGCTGCTCAAGCGCCTGGGAGTAAATCTCTATAACCTTGACTGCTCACCGGCACCGGCAGACCTCTTCTCCGAGGGCCTCATGTACACGGTGCCCGCTTCCGGCAAGACACTGGTCATGCTGGGTACGGTTTCCCAGGCCCGTCTGAGACAGCTGGACATCAAGCAGCCAGTGTTTGCGGCCGAGATCAACTGGAGCCTGCTCGTCAAGCATTATCTCAAGGAGAAAGTGCAGTACCGTGAGCTGCCGCAGTACCCTGAAGTCCGCCGTGACCTGGCTCTGCTGCTGGACGAGAACGTCTCGTTCGCGGATATCCGCAAGACGGCTCTGGCTGCCGAGAAAAAGCTCCTGCGCAAGGTTGTCCTCTTCGACGTGTACCGTGGGGACAAGATACCCGCCGGTAAGAAGCAGTACGCTGTCAGCCTGACCTTCCAGGACTACGAGAAGACTCTTACAGACAAGTATGTAGAGCAGATGACAAACCGTATACTTGACGCTCTTTCCCGTCAGTACGGTGCTGCGCTGCGCTAGTCCCCGGTCAGCGATGCAGAAAAAAATTCAGCCTTCCTGAGAAGTCTCCCGGGAAGGCTGAATTTTTTAGAAAAACGTATCTTTACTAAAAGCGGTAACGGACGCTTAGAGTAGGGATAAGGTGTCCTCCGAGATAAAAATGATAGTTGGCCCGGCTATTGAATCCGAGCATGATTCTGTTGTCTATGGACAGCTCAAGAGGGAACCAGAAGGTGTAGGAGAGACCGATATTGCCACCGGTTCCGATAAGGAAGGAACCATCTCCGTCGCTTGCTTGAACTCCGACAGTGGCGCCGGGACCGGCATACCACTGCCAAGTACCTTTAGATGTCCAGTGGGGTTGGGCGAAAACAAAGTCATAGATGACTGTTGCTGAAAAATTAAGAGCAGCATCGTTAATCTGCTGTAGAGGGAACTCGGCTCCGAGGTCGAACTCAATAAAATCTGCATTTCTTACAAAATGCTGGTAGCTGAATTCAAAACCGTTGCCAAACCTGGCACCGATGGCGCGGGGTTGGGCATACACGGCTGCCGCTGTGAAAAGGGCAACGGCTAGAATGATAAATCTCTTCATTTTTGAGTGATTTAGATATTAGTAATATGGATTAGAAGTATGTTACAGATGATTTCTCCACCTCTGATATGATGGAGTTGGCTACCCGGCTGGCTCCGAGGCGGAGCAGGGCGGGTGTCAGCCATTCCTGATCGAGCACAGTCTCTACGATGGCGTAGTAAACAGCGGCGTCCTTTGCAGTGGATATACCGCCGGCGGGCTTGAAGCCTATACGGCGTCCGGTCCTGGTGAAATATTCCTTGATGCAGTCGCACATGACGATGGCTGCGAAGGGGGTGGCGGCTGGCTCCATCTTTCCAGTGGAAGTCTTTATGAAGTCAGCACCTGACTCCATGGCCAGGAAGGATGCTTCCCTGATTTTTGACTCGTCGGCCAGGGCCCCTGTCTCCAGGATGACTTTCAGTACGGCGCCTTCGGTTTCCTTGCGGACGGCGCGGATCTCTTCCTCGCATCTGCTCAGGTTATGGTCAAGAAAACTGTTGAGCGCCAGAACTATGTCTACTTCATCGGCTCCGTCGGCCACAGCCATCCGGCTTTCCAGGACCTTTACCTCCAGAAAACTCTGGGAGGCGGGAAAGCATCCGGCGACTACGGTGGTGTGCACGCCCTGGACGGTAAGGCTATCCTTTACGGTCCTTGCAAAATTGGGATAGACACAGATGGATGCCGGCAGGGGATAATCTGGAAAACGTTTCTGGAAGTCATTGACTTTGTTGACCAACCGTGTGATACTGGTGTACGTATCCGTCGGCTTGAGCGAAGTCAGGTCGGTCATTCCCAGGCAGGCTTTCAGCACTTCGGGTGTCATCCAGTGGCTGAGATTGTCATGGATGGCTTTTATCCTGTTTTCGATGATGTCCATTATTCTCGGTTTTTAGTGTCAATAAGGATGGTTACCGGACCGTCGTTTACGATGGTCACTTCCATATCAGCACCAAAGATACCTTTTTTAACGGGCTTCCCCAAAATATTTTCCAACCTTTCGAGGAATTTTTCATAGAGCGGGACGGAAATCTCTGGCCTTGCGGCCTTTATATAAGAAGGCCTGTTACCTTTTTTCGTAGAGGCGTAAAGGGTGAACTGACTTATCACGAGGATATCCCCGTCCACGTCCAGGACCGAACGGTTCATGACCCCGTCGGCGTCATCGAATACGCGCAGGTTCACGATCTTGTGGCAGAGCCAGTCGATGTCCTCCTTCGAGTCGCCCTCGGTGATGCCTATGAGGACATTGAGACCTTTGCCTATCTCGCCGTGGCAGACACCTCCGATGACTACTGAGGACCGGCTTGTTCTCTGTATTACAGCTCTCATCAACCTCTGATCTGAACGGTGATGCCGGCTGCCTTGAGCGGTGCGGCGATGGCTTCCATCTCCTCCACGGTCACCTTCTCCAGGTCCTTGGCGGGAGTCTCCCTGTCAATGGTGTACATCATAACCTCGCGGGGTCTGAGGCTCAGGACAATGTCTCTCCACGGTGCGACGCTCTCCTCGCAGGTGAGGTCTATCCGGCGTCCGCCTATTGTCCCCTTGAGGAACATGGTCTGAAGGATGAAATTGCCGTTGAACAGGCGGAGATTCTCGATGGTCTCTGCCAGGGAGTAGTGTCCTACAGGATTGTCAATGAGGCGGATGTATTCCTCCAGTCCGCTGTCTATCTTTAGGATGGGATTGGTTACTTTCATCAGGGCCTCCCGGACTTCCCTGCGGCCCGTCATAGTCGCATTGGACAGGACGGATACGGCGGCGGAGGGAAAATAGCGGTCTCTGAGCTGCAGGGTAAAATCGATGATTTCGGGAAAATCCGGATGGATGGTGGGCTCTCCGTTGCCGGAGAATGTGATGGTGTCCACCGGGGTACCCTCGTCATGCAGCTCGGCGAAGCGTTCCTGCATCCGCTGGAACACGGCTTCTTTCGTAGGGATGACCTGGTCGGCGCGGCCGTCCTTGTTCCATCCGCACTCGCAGTAGACGCAGTCGAAGGAACAGAGTTTGCCGTTGTCAGGCAGAAGGTTGATGCCCAGGGAGTTGCCCAGGCGGCGGCTCTTTATGGGGCCGAACACTATCTTGTGAAAAAGTATCGTGGACATAATGTGTGCTGTTTAGTCGGTTCAAATATCTCAAAGCAGCCTTCTCGAGGTGCTTTCCGGCGTGAGCTGCATGCTCCCGAAGTCCACGGCATCGATGAGCACGGCTCCGGGACGCTTGCCGGGCTCGAAGGAGCCGAGAACGGAGTCCTTGCCCAGGGCTGCGGCTCCGTTGAGACATGCCCAGGTCAGGATCGTCTGGAGGGGAATCTGGGGGTAATGGCTGTGGATGCACTTGAACTCCTCTACCATGGACAGGACGTGGTTGGAGGACAGGCTGTCGGTGCCCACGGCTATGCGCACGCCCATGCTCATCAGCAGGGGAAGATCGGCCATGGCTCTGTGGATGAAAATGTTGGAAAGGGGGCAGGTTACCCAGGTGCAGTTGTGCAGCACGCTCTCTGCTGCACGGATGCTGTCCTCGCGGGCGACTGTGTTATGTATCAGCAGTATGTGTTCGTCGAACGGTGCCGGATGCACCTTCCGGAGCTGGTCCAGGAAATGGAATACGGCGGGCTTGCCGGTGGCCGGAGCAACGCTGAGATGCCGGTTGACATAGTTCTCGTAGAGAGGGCCTCGGTGGAAGCCGATCATGTCGTCTTCCTCCTGGGATTCCTGGTTGTGATAGGAGATGAATCCGGCATTCAGACCTTCGGCCGAGGCCATCCGGAGCAGGTCTGGACTCATGGTGTAGGGCGAATGAGGGGTTATGGCGGCGTCCAGTCCGGCGGCAGCGGCTTTCTCCACCAGCTTCCGGGCATCGGCGATGACTGCCGGAGCATCTTCCGGCTCGGAGCCGAAGACCTCCACGAATGTCCTGGTGTACATGGGACCTTCGCTCTTCATGGCGAAACTCTCGTCGCAGTTGGATATATCGGCCATGGCGCTGACGCCCTCGGCGTAGAGTTTCTCGAACTGCCGTCTCATGGCTTTCTGGCGCTCTTCCGCCGGGGCAGACTCGCGCAGAGCGTTGATCTGGTCGATGAATCCGGACATGCCGGTAGCCTCGCGGAACTTGCCTTCCAGGTGCGAAAGCTCTATGTGGCAGTGGGCGTTGGTGAATCCGGGCACCAGGATTCCGTTGTAGAATTCGGTGCTGCCGGTCTCTCCGGACATCTGTCCTAGGCCGGTAACCGTGCCGTCATCGGCGAAATCCACATAACCGTTGCGGATGGGATCTGTGGTTATGGGAAATATGTAGTTTGCAGCAATACGTCTCATTATCGTTTTTTTAGCATTTCTTTATCTGTAGATATCACCTCCATTGCCCGTTGTGGCAGCACCATATGGGACGGAGCTGTATTCTCTTTTTTCTCAGCATCAGTATCGGCATCCTTGTCAGTTTTTTTCTCGTCCTTTTCCTTTTTCTCTTCTTCTTCCTTCTTCTCTTCTTCCTCCCGGATACGCAGTTCTTCCATAAAACCAGGTGTCTTGTAGAACTCAAAACTGTAGTCGGACTGGATGGCGGAATCGGAGAAAATCATGAATGGATTCTGTGGTCTGAGCATGAATGCCGTATCCGGGACAGGAGATGCAGGAACTGCAGTGTCTCCCTTAAAATTCATCATTCTCAATATCTTGTACCGCATTCCGGAATGAATACCGTCTGATGTGATTATCTCAAGCGAGTCCAGGATTGTCCATTTGCCGGATCTTTTTCCTTCGGTTTCAAGAATTAGTTTGAGCTGGGCCTCTCTTTTCTCAAGCATGAGCTTGGTCTCCTGAAGTATTTTTTCAAGAGTTTCA
>DWYD01000183.1 GCA_019118865.1 Candidatus Coprenecus merdipullorum
ATGCGTATCGGCAGCAGGGGTATGCCCATGTTGAATATCGAGGTGATGAAGAGCAGGATTACCTCTCCGAGGTTCGTAGACAGCAGGAAGAGAATGGTCTTGAGGATGTTGTCGTAGATACGGCGGCCCTCGGAGACGGCGGAGACGATGGTCACGAAGTTGTCATCCTGGAGCACCATGTCCGAAGCGTCCTTGGCCACCTCCGTGCCGGTGATACCCATCGACACTCCGATGTCGGCCTTCTTGAGGGCCGGGGCGTCGTTGACACCGTCACCCGTCATGGCCACTATCTCGCCCCTCTTCTGCCAGGCCGTCACGATACGCTCCTTCTGCTCGGGAGCGATGCGGGCATAGACCGAATATTTGTCCACATTGGCATCGAAATAAGCGTCGTCGAGCTTCTCGAGGTCAGTACCGGTGATGGCAAGGTCGCCTTCCTGGAAGATGCCGATCTTCTTGGCTATGGCTAAGGCGGTCACCTTGTGGTCACCGGTGATCATCACCGGACGGATACCGGCGCTGCGACATTCGGCGATGGCGCCGATGACTTCCTCACGCTCGGGATCGATCATTCCAACCATTCCGACGAAAATCAGACCGCGCTCGACCTCCTCCATCTCGGAGGATACCTGATCCATAGGCCTGTAGGCCATTGCCAGCACCCTGAGGGCCGACTCGGCCATGGCCTCGTTGCGCCTCTGCAGGTCCACTATATCGGATGTAGTTATCTCACGTACCCCGTCCGCAGTCTCTATCCGGTCGCAGACGGAAAGTATCTCGTCCAGACCGCCCTTGACATTGGCCCTGAGGGAGCCGTCCTCCATACGGTTGATGGTCGTCATCCTCTTGCGGGAGGAGTCGAAGGCCACCTCTCCTACCCTCGGGCAACGGGCCTCAAGCTCATCCTTGACCACACCCTGCCTAGCACCGAGGTCTATCAGGGCTATCTCGGTAGGGTCTCCCACCTTGGTAGTGGTGCCGTCGCTGTTCTTGACCACCTTGGCGTCGCAGCAGAGCACGGCTACCGACACCAGGCGGTCGATATTGCCGCTGACCGCATAATCCTCCACCACCGTCATCTGGTTCTTGGTCAGAGTACCGGTCTTGTCGGAGCATATAACGGTAGTACAGCCGAGGGTCTCCACTGAGGGCAGCTTGCGGATGATGGCGTTGTGCCTGGCCATGCGGCGCACACCCATCGACAGGATGATGGTAGAGATGGCCGGCAGTCCCTCAGGAATGGCCGCTACAGCCAGAGAAATAGCCACCATGAACATGCTGATGACCGGACGGCCGTAGAGTACACCGATAAGGAATATCACCGCGCAGATTACGATGGAGGCGATGCCTATCACCTTGCCGAGCTTCTCCAGACGCACCTGCATGGGAGTCTGGGTCTCGGAGTCGCGGTTGAGCATGTTGGCGATCTTGCCTATCTCGGTATTCATACCGGTACCGACTACGATACCCTTGCCGCGGCCGAATGTCACCACTCCGCTGGAGAACGCCATATTCTTCCTGTCACCCAGGGGAACTTCCGTCTCCGCTATGGTCTCGGGAGACTTCTCCACCGGCACGGACTCACCGGTCATGGACGACTCCTGTATACTCATGTTCACCGACTCGGTTATCCTGATATCGGCCGGCACGATGTCGCCCACCTCCAGGACTACGATGTCGCCGGGCACCACGTCCTCCACATTGACGATGTAGGACTCTCCGCCGCGGATGACCTTGGCCATGGGGGCCGCCATCTTCTTGAGGGCGTCCATGGACTTCTGGGCCTGGAATTCCTGGTAGGCTCCGATAAAGGCATTGAGCAGCAGGATACCCATTATAATATAGGTATCCAACAGGCCTTCGCCCGTCCTGACACCCATGACGCCGGAAATCACGGCGGCTATAATCAGCAGGATGATGAGAAAACTCTTGAACTGCTCTAGGAACATCACGATGAACGGACGTCCCTTCTTCTGCACCAGCGTGTTCTTGCCGTACTTCTCAATACGTGCGGCTATCCCGTCGGGGCTCAGTCCCCGCTCCGCATCGGTCTGAAACTCCTTCGAGACTTCCTCGATGGAATGATTGTAGTATTGCTTCATATCTTATGAATTAAATCGGCTGCAAAATTGCCACTTCATTCCGTATAAATTGTTATGTTTGCAGCAGAAAAAATGTAGAAAAAGTCGGATTTCGGCATGAATTCGGAGCAACAGGGCTTTACCATAGGAGTGTGCACAGCCGGAAAGCGGGAACTGCGCATCAGCGGACGGAGCTGGGAGATAGTTCCCGGCTGCCTCTTCATCCTGCTGCCCCAGCAGTTCACGGAGGACATATTCTGCTCCGGGGACTTCTGCGCCAAGACACTCAGCGCCTCCCTCGAAGCCATTCTGGAGCATCCCAGCCCGGTGGACATCAACATTCTAAACGTCACCTTCCTCCACCCGGTCATCCGCCTCAGTGAAGAAAGAGCCGCCGGCCTCCTGGAATACTACGACTTCATCAGCAGACACACCGGAAGAAGCGACAATGTCTACGACAAGGAGCTCCACAAGACCCTGCTCTACGCCCTAATGCTGGAGATCAGCGACATCTACCGCAACATCTCAGGAGACCGGAGCGAGGTGACCAAGCCCCGCCAGGAACAGCTCACCGACGACTTCTTCAGGCTGCTGACCGCCCACTACCGCAACGAGCACAACGTGGCCTTCTATGCAGGCAGGCTCAACCGCACCCCAAAATATTTTTCCGAGGCCATCCGCCGCATCAGCGGACGCTCCGTATCCGACTGGATAGCCACCATGCTGCTGAGTGACAGCAAGCTGCTGCTCCAGACCACAGACATGACCATACTGGAGATATCGGAGGAGCTGGGATTTTCAAGTCCGTCGGTCTTCGTGCAGTTCTTCCGCCACCACACCGGCACCACCCCGCTGCAGTACCGCAAGCAGCTATAGCAGAGGGCTTACCAGACGGGCCACGGACTCGTAGAACTTATTGAGCCGTGAGCGCCTGTGCCACTTGGCCTTTGTCACGAGGGTACAGCGGGAAAGATCCTTCCGGAACCGGTCCTCGACCGTCCGGGCGCACTCCGGGTCGTAGATGACAGAAGTGACCTCGAAATGGTGCTCAAGGCTGCGGTTGTCCATATTGGCCGAACCGATGATACAGTACTCTCCGTCGATGCTTAGCACCTTCGAGTGGTTGAAACCGCGTTTGAAAAGATATACCTTGACTCCGGCGTCAATCAGTTCCGAGATATAGGACATCGTACCCCAGTTGGTCAGCCAGGTATCGGAGCGCTCGGGGATCATCAGCGAGACCTTCACGTCTGACAGGGCCGTTATCTTTATCGCATTGAGAATAGTCTCGGACGGGATGAAATACGGGGTTATGATGCAGATATGGTCCCGGGCCTTGGTGATGGCCGTGAAGTAGCACTGCATGATGGCGGCCCAGTCGCTGTCCGGTCCCGAAGCGATGATCTGTGCATAGTAGCGGCTGCCTCCCGCCGTACCGGCCGCCAGCAGTTCCTTGTCCTTCGCATCGACGTAAGGATAATATTTGCGGCGCCGTCCCAGATTCTTGTTCAGGATAAAATACCGGTCGAGCAGGAAGGTCGCCTGCAGCGACATCACCGACATCCCCTCTATGCGGACGTGGGTGTCCCTCCACTCGGGGAACTCCCCGCCGTCGAAGTAGCGGTCCGCTATATTGCACCCTCCCAAGAAACCTATATGCCCGTCCACGACCAGGATCTTGCGGTGGTTGCGGTAATTGACGATGGGCGGAAGGAAGAAAAGGCGGAACGGGGAAAAATTGAGAATCTCCACCCCAGCCTCCTGCAGCTCCCCCAGGAACTTCTTGCCCAGATGCCGTCCTCCGAACCCGTCGTACATCATCCGGACCTCCACCCCCTTCCGGGCCTTGGCCATCAGCACCTCCTTGAAGGCATTGCCCACCCTGTCGTCCTCAATGATGAACGACTGCAGGTGGATATGGGTCTTAGCTCCGCGCATCGCCTCAAGCATGGCGGAGAGAGCCTCCTTTCCGGAAAAATATATCTGTACGCTGTCATTGGCCGAGAGCAGGCTGTAGGCGCTGCGGATATTCTGCACCACGAGCTTGTGGTGGCGCCTCACCTCCTGCGGGATATTCTCCCTGTCCTCGAACTTCTCCAGCATCTCCTTGCACAGCTCCTTCCTCAGCCCGAGGTCCCTCGCTCCCTTGCGGGAGAACATCTTGTCCTTGCGGAAATTGCGGCCGAAGAAAAAATACAGGATGATGCCGATATACGGCAGCAGTATCATCACCATCACCCACGAGAGGGTCTTGACCGGATCCCTCTTGCTGGAAATCAACATAATGGAGGAGTACACCGCTATAGCAATGTTCAGCAGGTACAAAAGGGTGGTGAATACAGGCCAGAGTCTGGTGAATGTCATGAGTTACTTCCTCCCGATATAAAGGTAGGACACTCCTCCGGTCATGGACCTGGCGGTCACCTCCCTGAATCCCCCTTCGGAAAGCTCCGCGCGGAACTTCTCAGGCGCGGGGAAATCGAACGAGGACTCCGGCAGATAAGAATAGGCATAAGCCTGCTTGGAGACAAGCCTGCCTACGGCCGGAAGAATATTCTTGAAGTACAATGTGTAAATGCCCCGCCACAGCCTGTTGCGGGGTATGGAGAACTCCGCGATGGCAAGCATGCCTCCTTCCTTGAGGACACGGTGCAGCTCGCGGATGCACTGGGCGCGCTTGTCGAAATTCCGGATGCCGAAAGCAATCGTCACAGCATCGAAGCTTCCGTCGGCGAAGGGCAGTTCCGAGGCATCCCCGTAGCGGAAATCTATCTCCGGCGCCTTCTTCCTGGCCAGGGCCAGCATATTCTCTGATATATCGGCACCTATTACATCGAGACCCTTCCGCTTCAGGGCTATGGAGACGTCACCTGTCCCGCAGGCCATGTCCAGGACCTTGACTTCTCCGCCTCTGAGAGCACAGAACGAGGATACCGCACGCACCAGACGTCTCCTCCAGGAACGGTCTATCCCGAAGGAGAGAAGATGATTCAGTCTGTCGTACACCGGGGCGATGGAATCGAACATCGAGGAGATCGTCTCCCGGCTCTTGTTAAGCTGTCTTTCCGGCATATTCCGAGATAAAACCGTAGGAATGGTCGTCCATCCTCAGCTCGCCCTTGGTGACATGGCCGAGGAGAGTGGTCTCAATCCCGTGGTTAAACATAAAGTTGACGAAATTGCCCTCTTGATCATCATTTACCGATACAATCGCAACATACTTCGTATTACCATAAAGAAACTCATCGTCCGTAAGATCGGAGTCTCCGGTAATATCAAAGCCCAGGGCGTTGTCCCGACAACACTCGACAAGAGATTGGAAGATACCCTTTCCCGATATCCTGTGAAGCGATGAGATAAAGCCCGAATCAATGCTTGAATTCAGGTAATCCACAGCTTCTGAGGATGTTACGAGATACAAAGTATCACCTTTCTTTACAAAACTGCTGTTTGTCTCTTTCATGGCCTGATATCTTTGTTTCAAAATTGACGTAAATTTAAGAAAATTTTCAAAAAATGTTTCATTTTAAAAAAAACAATGTATATTTGCAACCCGAAACCCAAAAAGAGCCCAGATGGTGAAATTGGTAGACACGCTACTTTGAGGGGGTAGTGCCTGTTTAAGGCGTGCAAGTTCGAGTCTTGTTCTGGGCACAAAAAAAGTCTGAATCTGTGATTCAGACTTTTTTTGTGCCCAGGCGGGGCGCCTTTTGTTTACCCAACCCCCGTCCCCTTCCTGAGGAAGGGGAGATGGTCGCGGAGCTCCGGATGAAGCGGTGATTCAGACTTTTTTTGTGCCCAGGCGGGGCGCCTTTTTCGGTATTGTCCGATGGATTTTGTAGCTTTGCAGCGCTATGGCAGACAATTATCTCGAAAAAAGGTACGACGAATACCTGGAACGGAAGGCCGCAGCCGAAAAAGCCAGGCGTGCTGCCTGGAAAAAGCAGCTGGATGCCTACCGGAAACGGCTGGCCGAAGAACGCAAGGTCCGCTGACGGGCCTTGTCAGTCCTTCAGGCGGGCAAGCATAATCACATCATTGTCAGTATCCTTCAGAGCTGCAAGGATAGCCCTCACCTGATCGGCCGCAGAGCCGGACAGCAGTCCCTGATCCAATGCCTGCTGTCCGGCATCCCTGAACTCCTCAGCACTGAACTGCTGAATCATATAACCGTACTGTAAAGAGCCCAGCCCTGCATCCACTCCCAGAAAATCATTCCGCATAACCAGTCCGTATCTCACAGACTCGCCGGATTTGAGATCCGTTATCACCATTGCCGTAGGCTCAGAGACCCTGACGTTGGGTATCGTCTCCTGCTCTTCCGTAAGATGAGACAGCACCTTGCCAGGAAGCAGCGTACTGCTGAGGGACATCCCGCTCTTGAGACTCCGCTCATCGTATGTAAACACAGGGCTCAGGACACCGTCAGACAGCACATAGAGCGTATCCGGCATATCATGTCCGCCATGTATATAGACATCCATGAGACCTTCCACATTGTATGTTGTTCGGATAAGACTGTTGGTCTGCTTCCTCGACCTCTCCCTGCCGTCCTTGGGGATATCCCAGACGATATTGCCCTCCATGTCCTGACACCAGGCTATAGAAGGATTGGAATCCTCCTCATACGGAATGGCCGCGACCGTAACTGTCCCAGCATCCGGATCGACAGAGAAGGTAGCCGACGCCGCTCCGAATTCCTCCCTCACCTCATGCGCCAAAGGCACGTCTCCGATATATTTTCCGCTCAGGAGATCATAGGTCTTGATGTGGTCCCCGGCATTCATTATCCACACCTTGCCTCCTTTCTCATCTACAAAGGTACAATAGGAGTTGAGGTACTCCCCGGGTCCGCGTCCGAGATGCCCCACATTGCAGATAAACCGGCCGGTATGCCGGTCAAAGACCCTGACCGGGGCCTTGTTTATCATGGAAATGGCCTCCGCGTTCCTTACGATGTAATTGTCAGTAACAATTATGGAGCCGTAGGCAAATGCATCTACGGTATCGCTGTCCAGAGCGATGAATTCCGGCTGAACGGCCAGTTCCGAGACTGCCAGCGTATCATGGCCTTTCCTCATCCTGGAGTAATCGAATGTGACCAGATCGCCGACACCGGTCTTCCCGCAGGAGGGGAGAATGAGAACCGTGATGACGGCTAAAATAATTATGTTCTGTTTTGTTTTCATGGTGTTGATGTATTTTATTCCGTTGATTGCTAAAGCAAAGGATGGGTTCCGAGCAGCGGCCGGTAGCCTTCGCGGATCAGACCGTCGAGCATCTGATAGAGCCCGCTCATCTGTCCCACATCGATCCTGCCTACCTCTCTCCATCCCTCGATAACCGGCTCAGAGACATCGAAGACCCGGGCCTCGACCTCCAGAAGATGCTGCATGTAACCTCCGCCGGAAGGCCTCCACAGCAGTTCCCAGTTCATATACCGGTCAGTGCCGTCGCCCTGATGATAGGAGTACACCCTGTCGGCCAGAGTCTGGGAGAAATCGCACAGCGGCGAGAGCTTCGTCGCCTCGTCCCTGGCCACCAGCGCGGGCAGGTGCTTGTCCGCACCCTTAACCCACAGCGGCATGGCCACGCCTGTCGGAGGATAGCCGAGGATGGTCCACATCACCGTCAGCTCCGGATTCTCCCCGGGACGTACGCCTTGCACCACAGCCGAGCTGGTGGAACCGCGGCGGGAGATGAAGTCGTAGTCGATGAACCAGCCGTTGGTCCTGGGCTTGTTGAAATCCCCCGAACGCAGGTCGATGCCCATAATCGGATTCTCGAAGCAGCGGGCCACGTCGGTCAGAATCCACTGCGGAGTGAACAGTCCCATACCGGAGCCGGGCATCAGCAGCCCTTCCTCGATGAGGTAGCGTACCTGTCCGAGCCCCTCGTTGACATCCCCGGTGAAGGAGAAATTGGTCCTGGCCACATAGCCGTGAGGCGCCACCGCCGGGTCATTGGCATCGTACACCACGTACTTGTAGTAGTCCACCTCCAGCATCTGGGCCCCGCCCTGAGCGTCGATAACTCCGAGACTGGCCTCGATCATGGAAGGC
>DWYD01000184.1 GCA_019118865.1 Candidatus Coprenecus merdipullorum
TCACAAACCTTCCTTCTGCGCCATACCGACGGCCCGTAACTGCTGCCGCCGCAGAGAGATTGGTGGAAATCATCGCTACAGCTCCGACATGCGAGACCGGAACAAGCGTGTCGGACGTTGTTTTATAACTTCCGAGAAAGCCTCCCATGACAAGAAGTCCTGTCTCCTGGGCATACATTATTCCATACAGCGGCATCACCTTGAATTTACGTTCCTCACTCGAGAGCCTCTGTCTGGGATGACGGCGGTAATACCGCTCCACAGAGTCCTGTACCCTTGCCATATATGCCGAATCAATATCCTGCGCCCGGACACCGGCCGATACCGCCAGCATCAGAACCAGGACCAGATATGGAAAAGGACGGGGCATATAGAACTAATATACCAGCTGAAAATTGTCCACCCAGAAAGTATTGCCCGGCCCTCCGTGGAAAGCTTCACCGCTGGACGATGATATCCAGACTATTATATGGGTGGATTCCTCATCCGGAGAGGCCCAGGAATTCTCCTGTATCGGTACGATTTTACCTTTGCTGTTTTTGCAGTAATACAGTATATCCCCATTGTGAAGGCCCATTTCCGGTATAAAATCCTCTTCGCGGCTGATATCTCCATAACGGACTGGTATCGTCTCCCCGTTTATCCACTCCTCCTGATTCTCATAGAAGCGTCTGTATGCTGTGCCTACACGGGATGCCGTTACATTACCGTCCGCATCTTCCTCCCGTCTCTGAAGGAAAACAGCAATGAAAGGATAATCCCGGCCGCCGATGACTTTTTGGGGCGAAAAGCCGGTGGAACGTATAACCGTATGTCCTACATCCGCCTTATAGTCATACCTGACTGCTGACGGACGTCCAGTGAAAGGGATGCCGCAGTCCATCTTCGTATAGGCGCTCTTCGTATCCTTGATCGGCTCATTGAAATAGCCGGTAAGAATCGTGCCCTGGACCAGAACCTCCATATTCACCATTCCCAGCACCCTTACCTTTTCCATTATCACGGAAAGACGGGCGCAGTACCCGTCTCCGCGCGGCTCAGGAAACACGGAATTGCTGCCCTTGATGACCCCGACCACATTAGCCATTATATTGCAGGGGGAAAATACGTCCTCAGCCCGTACCGGGCAGGGCTCCTGACCACTCAGGGTATCGCCTTCCGACAGCTTGTATATAGTCTTGACGTTTCCTCCGATAATGCCTGATTCCTGAAGATTGTAGACCCTCCAGTTATCGAACCGTCCCCTGATATTTATCAGTGAGTCCATCTTTGCCTGAGCCTTGACAGACGGAGCAAAAACCTCCGATGTCAGAAATATCATACCTATTATTATGAATCTTTTCATATTTTTGCAATAGTAATTTAGGGCAAATTTAGAAAAATGCGTTCAATCTGCTTCATATTTTTCCTTCTCATCTCCATGAATACGGCTCTGGCTGTAAAAGCGCCTCCATACCTGATACGGGCAAAACAGCCGGACGGAAGCATTATTCTATTGTACGCCAGGGGCGATGAACTGTTTCACTATATATGCACTGCTGACGGGAAAAGGGTCGTCAGGGATGCGGACGGGTTCTTCCGCCAGGCAGCTGCCATGACACCCGCAGAGGCAGCTATAATCAGAAGCCACAATTCTGCCCGGAGATCTGCCCCCACGGTAATCAGGTCACTGGGATCTTCTGGCGCAGCCACTGTCAGGGCATTGGTGATTCCGGTGGAATTTGAAGACATAAGATTCTCCGTAGCAGCGCCCGAAGAACATTTCCACAGCATGCTGAACACCCCGGGTTACTCGGAGCACGGAGGCACCGGCTCCGCCAAGGACTACTTCGAGACCAATATACCGGGGACTGAATTTATCTTCGATGTCGCTGACCCGGTAAGGCTGAGCCGCTCATACGCCTATTACGGAGAGAATGATGCGTCTACCCCATCGGTAATTACGTATGACGCACGGCTCAATGAGCTTGTCAAAGAGGCATGCTCCCTTGTTGACGACTCAGTAAACTTCTCGGACTACGATACCGACGGAGACGGACAGGTTGATTTCATTTTCTTCTATCTGGCCGGATACAATGAAGCCGAGAGCGGAGACGACTACGCAATCTGGCCTCAGACCTACAACATCTCCTCGGAAGACATCCGGCTTGACGGTGTGCGCATAGGAATGTTCGGATGCAGTTCGGAGCTCAGCGGCAGCGACCTGGGCATTGACGGCGGAGAGATTCCATCCGGAATTGGGACATTCTGTCACGAGATCGGGCACTACCTTGGGCTAGTGGACCTCTATGACACGGACTACGGCAACGGAGGTCTGAGCAAATGCCTGTGGGGCAAACTTTCAGTCATGGACGAAGGCAACTACAACAACTCAGGGCGCACTCCGCCATATTTCTGCGCGATAGACCGGGAACTTGCAGGCTCAGTGACATACAGCAACATTACCGCAGGTACGACCGTATCACTCGACCCCATCCATGTCAACGGTGATGTCATCCGCATTCCCACCGCCAACAACGGAGAATATTATCTGATAGAGAACCGTGCTGAGACCGGCTGGGACTCCTACATAGAAGGCTCCGGAATGGCTGTGTATCATATCGACCGATCCCAGAACATAGTAGAAGGCATAACCGCAGCAGTAAGATGGACCACCAACCTGATCAATGCCTGCGCATCCCACGAATGCGCCGACCTGCTGGAAGCATTTCCCAGCGCAGGGCATATCAGCCAGGTGTTCTTTCCTGGGCAGGCAGGCATCACGGAACTGTCTGCCGGGGGAGATCCCGCATTCATCGCATGGGACGGCACCCCTGTCGGCTTACGCCTGTCAAACATCATGGTCAACGGCCAGACCCTCACTTTCGATGTACTGGAAGACGTATCAGAAATTCTGCTGACACCCTTGTCATGTAAGATAGACACATACCAGAACAAAGCAGTACTGAGTTGGGAATCAGGACGTCCCGGATCATATTCCTGGTCTGTCACATGGGGAGAGATCCAGGCCGGCACAGCTGTAATGCTGGATACAACCCGCTTCAACAGATACATTTTCGAGAATCTTCAGCCCAAGACCGACTACTTCTGCAGTCTTCACCACATCGGCAGTCACGGTAACGGTGACACCGTCTCCTTAAGATTCAGTACTCTGGCCCTCACCTCACCATATCCTTACATCATGCTGCACAGACACTATTCCACAGGGGACACACTCGAGATGGTAATCAACAACATCACCGAGGACTACAAATCCGTAATCTGGTATATCAATGGCTGGAGAGCCATCAGCGACAGATATATATTCAGACAAGCAGGCGAATATGAAATAAAAGTCATCCTGGAATATGCCTCCGACGGAAGTCAGGAAGTCATTATAAGAAGGCTTACCGTAAATGATGCGTTTATCAAAGATGAAGATGAAAATGAAAGTTAATATTCCGGCCATATTGCTGGCAGCTATTGCGTCCGGCATCATTTCATGCCGGGAGAACGTAATTCAGATTGACTCTCTCGAAAAGGAGCTGTTCCTGCAGGAGAACACGGAGGGAGTATACCGCAACGGGAAGCCGCTTTTCCAGTTCAAGGAGACTTCCCACCAAAAAGCTGTCAATTCCTCCCGCCTGCAATACCGCATACAGACAGACGAACAGGATACCTGCCTGAATATCATACTCGACGCCCTGCCACGCAGCGCCGGCGTACACATCACAACGTCTATCGACTACCGAAGCCCGGGAGAACTCATATCTGGAATGAGCCACTTCGAATGCTCGCGCAGGGAGGAAAACAGGCTGTGGCTTTGGAGTTCTGACAACCTCACCGGAATAATAGTAGACATCAGCGATATGAAGTAACACACAAGAAAAGGCGGCATCCTGCAAAGGACCCGCCTTTCTTTTACTAAGCTGAATAGAATGCGGAGAATTACTTCGACAATTCGATGGACTTTTTCCGGAACTCCTTGAACAGGCTTGTCAGTTCAAGAGAAGCCTTGCGGGCACGTGTGCCTGCTGCCTTGTTGCCTTTTTCAAGCTGAGCTGTCGCGTCCTTCTGGAAATTCTCAATTTCCGCATTGATTTTTTCAATAAGTTCTTTCATATTATTGCGTGTAAAATGTTAACGGGGTCAAATATAGCAATAATTTTCAAAACCTTGGCTATTTTTCGTATTTTTGCGGCATGGATCTTCACTTCAGCATCAAAGAAATACTCAGCGCCTTCATGGTGCTGTTCGCCGTGATCGACATCACCGGCTCAACTCCGGTAATTATCGGACTAAAAGACAAAGGTCTCAAGATAGAGCCCGGCAAAGCGGCCGTCCTCTCCACCGTAATATTCCTGCTCTTCCTGTTTCTGGGAGATGCCATTCTCTCCCTCTTCGGAGTAGACATCGAATCATTCGCCGTTGCCGGCTCCATAATCATCCTTATACTTGCATGCGAGATGATTCTGGACATCGAGATATTCAAATACAACGGACCCGGCGGTTCAGCGACCATTGTCCCCATCATATTTCCACTCATAGCGGGAGCCGGAGCCCTCACGACCGTACTGTCCCTTAGAGCCGAATACCACGTCGAGAACATCATCACGGCGATAATTCTCAACATGGTTATCGTATTTTTCGTGCTTAAATACCTCAACCTGGCAGAGCGCATCCTGGGCAAAGGCGGCGTTTACATCCTGCGCAAGTTCTTCGGCATCATCCTGCTGGCAATAGCCGTAAAGCTGTTCACGACCAACATCGCCACACTGTTCTGAGTTCTGATCTGAGTCTTCCCGCGCTGCATCAGTGCAGGGAAACCCCTATCAGCCTCATGAACTCACTTCGGGTACGCTCGTCCTTGAGGAAGCCGCCGGTGAACGCCGAGGTGGTTGTAATGGAATTCTGCTTCTGCACTCCGCGTATCTGCATGCACATGTGGGAAGCCTCTATGACAACGCCCACACCCAGAGGATGCAGGGTATTCTGGATACAGTCGCGGATCTGGACGGTGAGCCTCTCCTGGACCTGAAGACGGCGGGCATAACACTCCACCACACGGGCAATCTTGCTGAGTCCGGTAATATAGCCGTTGGGGATATAGGCCACATGGGCCTTCCCATAGAAAGGCAGCAGGTGATGCTCGCACATGGAGTACAGCTCAATATCCTTGACAACCACCATCTGACGGTAGTCTTCCTTGAACATCGCCGAACGTAGGATCTCGGCTCCGTCCATATGGTAACCCTGTGTCAGGAACTGCATGCTCTTGGCCACCCTTTCCGGGGTCTTGAGCAGTCCCTCGCGTTCAGAATCCTCCCCCAGCAGGCGCAACACTTCCTTATAATGTACAGCAAGTTCCTGAGTGACTTGCGGATCGTATTCCTCTATTTTCTTAAATGCCATTTCGGTAAAATTTTTGAGGCGCAATATTAAGGAAAATGTTGTAGACTGCCAATAAATTATTACTTTCGAAGCCTGAATCTAATAACAGCAACATGGAGAAAGCAAGAGAGATTATCAGACTCGAGGACATCCGCAGGATATACCGGGTCGGCAATCAGGAGGTGAGAGCTTTGGACGGGGTCTCGCTTTCTGTCTACAAGAACGAGTATGTGGCCATCATGGGGCCTTCCGGCTCCGGCAAATCCACACTGATGAACATTCTGGGCTGCCTGGATTCCCCCAGCAGCGGTCATTATGTCCTCAACGGTGTGGATGTAAGCGAGATGGAGGACAGCGACCTGGCCGATGTCCGTAACCGTGAAATCGGCTTCGTATTTCAGTCATTCAACCTGCTTCCCAGATACAATGCACTGGAGAATGTAGCCCTGCCCATGATATATGCGGGAGTACCGGCACGGGAGCGCATGGAAAGGGCCGCCGATGCCCTGCGGAGCGTAGCGCTGGAAGAGCGCATGGACCATAAGCCCAATGAACTGTCCGGAGGCCAGAAACAGAGGGTCGCGTTGGCGCGCGCCCTGATCAACAACCCGTCCATAATCCTTGCGGACGAGCCTACCGGCAACCTAGACACACATACCTCGATAGAAATTATGCGCCTTTTCGACGAGATATACAGAAAAGGCAATACAGTGATAGTGGTAACACATGAAGAAGATATCGCGGCCTACGCTCACCGCATCATCCGTCTCCGGGACGGAAAGATAGAATCAGACAAAGAGAATACAAAGTATACTAGAACCTTTAATCCCCTATAGAATGAAAATTTACACCAAGACCGGAGACACCGGCGAGACCTCCCTCGTAGGAGGCAAAAGAGTATCAAAAGCATCTATGAGAGTCTGCGCATACGGAGATATGGACGAGCTTATTTCCTACATCGGCCTTCTACGCTGCGAGATTCCCGAAAGCGATGCCTTCCTGCGCAATGTCCAGACTGTCCTCATGACCGGCTCCGCACATATCGCCTCCGAAGCGGAGAACCCCAGACTTACCTCTTTCCCCTACGAGGAAACCCGCACCCTCGAACAGGAGATTGACCGCCTGAGCGCTCTGATACCTCCCATGAAATCCTTCATTCTGCCGGCCGGTCCCATCAGCGCCGCCCACTGCCATATAGCCCGATGCGTATGCCGCCGCTGCGAGCGATCCTGCGTGGCTCTCGGTGATCACCGCCCTGACATACAGGACGTGATACGCTATCTCAACCGTTTGTCGGACCTGCTCTTCACTCTGGGCCGCTATCAGTGTCATTCAAGTCACATTCCGGAAGATTTTTGGACCGAGTAGAATTATTTTGCTTATATTTGCCGCCCAAAAATCAACAAAGAAAACATTTAAAGTACAAGACACTATGTATTGGACACTTGAATTGGCCTCGAAGCTCGAAGACGCTCCCTGGCCCGCAACCAAAGACGAACTGATCGACTATGCCACCCGTTCCGGTGCCCCTCTCGAAGTAATCGAGAACCTGGAGGACCTCGAAGATGACGGTGAAGTATACGAAAGCATAGAGGAAATCTGGCCCGACTATCCCAGCAAGGAGGACTTTTTCTTCAACGAGGAAGAATATTAATGCGTTTTTAAGCGCGGAATAATTATTAAATCCCTGTTAATCAGATAGATTGGCAGGGATTTGATTTGTTTGGACAACAGCGTCTGACCGTCTCAGATGGTGCAGTTTATTTGGACAAAATACGTTTTTCGGAGAAAAAATCGGGATTTGTTTGGACAAAATTCATTACCTTTACAGAGGTTTGTGAGTATTACCGCAACCTCTGTTTTTTAATTTCAAACATCTCCAGTATGGGACGACCGAAACGACTATATCCATTGGGACGCTATCGCCTGCATATCCGGGGTGAGATCGATCCAGCCAAACAGTATCTTGTCCAGCTTGAATATACCTGGAACCGACAGGTGATACGCAAGGGCATGAACATCTTTGTCCGGCTGGGCGACTGGAATGAGAAAGCCAACAAGGGACGCGGAGGTGTGAGGGCGAGTTATGGTCCGGAGGCCAACCGGATCAACAGTCTGCTGCTTGCCCGTGCGGACAAGATCGACGGACTGCTGGCCGAATATCAGGAAAAACATCCCAATCAGATTACGGCTCAGGTGATCGCCGACTTTCTGGCAGACAAACCGCTCACACGGGAGGACAAAGGGAAGGATTTTATCGAGTTTGTTTTGGAAAGGCTCGAATCTGACTATTCCCGGAACAGAATCGGACGCAGCCGCTATGAGAACGGCAAGAGCGGCATGAATATCTTCCGTATCTTTCTCCGTGCAACAAAGAACGGTACCTACAAGCCGGACAGTATCTATTTAGGTGAAATATCGGTTGAACTGATTGACGAATACATCAGGTGGCGGCGTGAGATAAAACAGAACAGCGATGCAACGATCAACCATGCCTTGACTCCGATTCTGAAGGCGTGTGCCTATGCTTCCGAAATGAAGATGATAGACCATGCCGTCAATGCGAGGATTCAGGATATGCGTATCGCCTCTAAGATATCTCTTTCGGACGAAGACAACGAGTTTGATGGCAAGTACCTTTCAAAGGAACAGATGTCTGCGCTATTGGAATATTACAGTACCTGTACAGAACCGCGCCGTAAGGAGTTTTTGGAAATGTTCTTCTTTGCCTTCCATGCCTGTGGACTCCGTGTTGTCGATGTGATGACATTGCAGTGGGGGCATGTAAATTTTGAGAAGAAGGAACTGAGAAAAATTATGATCAAGACGAACAAGCGCCATGTAATTCCTCTTACGGAACCTGCCCTGAATATTCTGCATCGTTGGCAGGAGAAACGTGCCGGATGCCGGTATGTCTTCAACTTAGTAAAGGATGATCTGGATCTCGACGATGCGGAGGCGCTTTACAAGGCCCGCAACAATGCCACGAAATGTATCAATCAGTCGCTGGCGGTTGTCGGAGAACAGATAGGGCTTCCGTTTACCCTCTCAATGCACACCGCCCAGCATTCGTTTGCGGTCTTTGCACTGAATAAGGGACTTTCCATGTCGGTTGTCAGCCGTTTGCTCGGTCATGGAAGTACGGATGTCACCGAAAAGGTCTATGCCAAATTCCTGCCCGAAACGCTGTCGGCGGAAGTGGCACGTCTGAAAGAGGATTTTGCTTCTCTCGAAATTGTCTGATGAATGCAGATGGCTATTGAAAACATTCATTAATTTTACACCTAAATTGATTTGAGATGACTATTACGCAGGTATTCCTATTGCTGGTGTGTGCATTTGTTCTGGTATTGTTACTTTCTATCCTATTCAAACGATACCATAGAATAATCATGTGGTCTGCTGCAATAGTCTTTTTCATAGGGACTTTGCTTCTTATAGGTCTTGGGATAATTGATCCGGTAAAGGACAACAACCATCCTGATCCTGTCGTAATAACAGGCATTTTCACCGCCCTTGTCTTATCGGGTGTATTTGCATACGGAGCGGAAAAGTTACGCATCAAACTTAAGGAAAAGAACCAGCAAACCGTTCAACCCATAGATAATCATTCTGAATGTACGGATTCCCCCAAAGGGGTTGTATTATCGGGAAGGCTTGACACTTCACTTGCCCGTACAATCTTTGCGAAAGCAATAGAAGCTGGATATATTGAAGAGGTTGGGTCCCATTATAGCTGGAAAGGGACAAAGGCTCTTCTTGCCTATATGTGTGGTCGAATATATTGCGGCGATTATCCTGAATATTCCAAATACGAACAGAAGACTTTTTGGGAGTTCGGCAACGGACTCTTCCCCGATGTCGAACTTAACGCACTATTTGAACAAACCGGTATCGGACAGTCCCGGCAGAACAGGAGGGATATGCCCGTCCCTAACAATGCCGGAGAAATCGACAAGTTTTTTCAGAAGTGAAAAAAAACGAAGAGTATTATCTTCGTTCTTGGCAAGTCTTAGTTTCTGGCTTGTTATGCATTTTGTTTTGCTTCATCTGGCAATCTTCGATTTTTTCAATTTTATTTTTCTCTTTTTTATTGCTGGTAATCAACTGGCTACGCGCAAAGTTGTGACAGAATCATAACTTTCCATAACACCTATCATAACATTGGATAATTTATTGTAACTTATTAGTCCTCAGCTATTTCATACATTCGTGCCGTGATTCTGGTGCGATGTGCACAATCGTACCATACCGTATAACCAGGCTGAAGGTCTGAGTGTGCATCAGGGCAATCGGCCATAATTGTTTTAAGTATGGCTAAAGAAACGAATGTAGAGAAGCTATGCGACCGGGAATTGCTTGAAAAGATTCTCAGCATAGTGGAGAGACAAGAGAAACTGCCGCCTCCGGCTCATGAAGGCGGACACCGTCTATATGACAACAAGTCTTTGATGGAGAAATTGAACATCAAAGAAAAGTATCTGAAAAAGTTGCGAGACAACGGCTATCTCGGCTACTCGCGTGAAGGTGATAAATACTGGTACACGCAGGAAGACGTAGACCGCTTTCTGCGTCGTTTCCATTATGAAGCTTTCGCTATTGGTGATGAACTTCCAAAGCAGGAAGGAGGTGGCTATGTTTGACACCGTTCATTTGACCAACATGCTTCGTTCGGAAGTGGAAGGCATTCCGGAAACAGGACTTCCGTTGGATGCCTTTCCGGACAAGATACAGGAGATTATCCTCAATCTTGCCAGATACGAAAATTTCAATGTGGAATATACTGCGTCTATTGTTCTTTCTGCTGTTGCTACTGCAATAGGCAACTCTTGTCATATCCGTATAAAGGGCGAGTGGAAAACTTGCCCATCCCTTTATATGATGCTGGTCGGACGTCCCGGGCTTGGAAAGACTCCTCCCCTCGGTTTTATCTATAAGCCGATTAATGAGTATGATGACCGGCTGCATGAGAAATATAACGAGGAATATGACGAATATGAAAGAGCCATTTCAGCAGGCAAGCACGGAAGTGACGGGGAAGAACAACTGCTCAAGAAACCGAATTTTGTAACGACGGTCATTTATGACTCCACCCCGGAGGCGATGATGAATATTCATCAGCATAATCAGCGTGGGATAACATTGGTCGTCGATGAAATTCTGGCTTTGTTCAATTCCGTCAAAAGGTACAACAGCAAGAACAATCTCATTGAAGATCTGCTGACAGCTTATAGCGGACAGCCGTTAAAGATTATCCGCAAATCAGAATCACGTCCTGTTCTAATCAAGAATCCATGTATAAATGTCATCGGTTCAGTACAGACGAATATGCTGCAGGAAGTATTCCGTGCAGAGTTCCTTGCCAACGGATTGCTTGACCGTTTTCTGTTTGTCTATCCCAAAAACAGGAAGATATCCGGATGGAGACGGGAAGAGCGGAATACAACCCGTCCTGACATCATGAATCAATGGAGGACAATAATCAACAGAATCCTAAGTATCCCCTGTATCCTTGATGACAAGGGCACAACGGTCAATCCCCGTATCATTACAATGTCTGACGATGCGGAAGAATACTTTTATGAATGGTACAATGGAATTATCGATGCTGTAAACGCCATTGAGGATGATGCGGATGTTGAAAGCCGAAAGATGAAACTCAACGGCCATGTAGCACGTCTTGCCCTGTTGTTTCAGGTAATGAAATGGGCTACTGATAGTGGAGATATGCAATATATTGAGCGGGACTCCGTAGAATCGGCAATCCGTATGATTGATTATTATGAGGAAACATACAGGAGAATCCAGGAAACCATTGTCATAAACAGTATCGGCGAAACTAAGGAAGCGTGGCTTTCTCTGTTGGAAGATCAGTTCACTTCCGGGGATGCTGTTATTGCCGGTAGGAAAGTTGATATGTCCCGACGTACCGTCTATTATGCGCTTGACCAATTATGCCGGCTTAAGCACCCTCTTATAGAAAAGCTTCAGCATGGAGTCTATCGCAAACTTATGACAGAAAATACTGATGCACCTTG
>DWYD01000185.1 GCA_019118865.1 Candidatus Coprenecus merdipullorum
GTACGGTCTGCGCCCGGAAGGCAGCGTCCTCCTGCTCTACGGCCTGTCGCTGCTCTTCATCTTCGGCCTCTCCGGCCTGGGCCTGATTATCTCCAACTACTCCAGTACGATGCAGCAGGCGATGTTCATGATATTCTTCATCATCATCGTATTCATCCTGATGTGCGGTATCTTTACCCCCATCAGCAGCATGCCGGAGTGGGCGAGGGCCATATCCCTCTTCGATCCCTTCACCTATTTCGCCGAGATCATGCGGATGATCTATCTGAAAGGCAGCACCTTCCGGGACATCCTCCCGTACGTCTACCCGCTCCTGGCCTTCTTCGTGGTCATCATCGGCTGGGCCGTCCTCAGTTACAAAAAACGCGGCTGATTCCAGATTTTATTGTAATATTTATGGATTTTGAATACTTTTGCGGTCTATTTGCTCGAGTGGTGGAATAGGTAGACACGCAGGACTTAAAATCCTGTGGGCAGCAATGTCCGTACGGGTTCGATTCCCGTCTCGAGCACAAAAAAGCCGGCAAAACCGGCTTTTTTGTGCTCGGGACGCTTCGCTGTCTTTATCAGCCCCCCTCCAAACCTCCCCTCAGGGGGAGGCTTAGTCGCTTCGCTCCGAAAGGGATACGGGTGCGCGGCGATTCTCTTTATTCGGGCGGTTATTCGGGCAGCAGTGGCGGCAGGGCAGTGAATGGGTGTGGAGGATGGGGACGGCTGTTGGCTGGCGCCTCGCGACTGGGTGACAATGGTAAGTACGGGCGCAGGGTGTTTTCGTAACCGCTCAGTAATCAAATCGTTGGGAGAAGCCGATGTTCTTGCCGTGCCTCCCGAAACCTACTAAAGATACTCGTTAAGATAATAACTGGTTGAAAATACGAGTTTTGCATTTGTAGGGTGCTCTTCTGCTTACCGTTACTTCGTATTCCACGATTTGCCAGTCTAACAATTTTCTTATATTTGCTAGGAGTAATTGAATTCTGGATTATGGAAGCAGGAAATTTTCGCAAATCTATGTTTATGACGGCTGCCGGGGTGGCCATGATACTGGCGACGGCAGGATGTGGTGATCGGCGGAAGGTGCCGGAGAATTCGCTGGCGTTTGAGGACGTGGTGTATGTGGAGGACGAGTATCCGGTGACTTGGGAGCTGGCCCATGGAGATACGTTGGATCTTCCGGTGCTGGGGGCGAGTGACTTCGTGATAAAGGACTCGCTGCTGATAGTCAGCAATAACGACAACTCCGGGCGGGTGACGGTCCTCAGTCTGGACGGCAGGACGGTCTACGGGAAGTTCCTGCGGGAGGGACGCGGGCCCGGCGAGATCGTGAACTTCTACGGGGTGAGCAGCACGCAGTTCAGCCATCGGGACGGACATCTGACTGCCAGCTGGGCCGACTATACCGGTGATCTTACGGAGTGGGATGTCACGGCGTCGCTGGAAAGCGGATATTCAGAGGTGGCTGTGAGGGATTTGGGGCTGACGGACTCTCAGTGGCTGCTTGACGTTGTTCCGTTGGGCGGTTCGCGGTATCTGATCGTGCATGCGGGGGAAGACCGGAATTCCTTAGTGCGCTTCGTGCTGTCTCCAGATGGGGAGAGGACGGTTACGCAGCCGCTGAGGAGACTCAACGGTGCGGTTGTGAAAGGGGCTGAGATGGCTGGAAGCGGCAGCGTGGCCGGTTCCGGTAATATGGTGACCTTCAGCGTGCCCGCTTTCAATCTCATTAAAGGCAGCTATGCCTATGACAGTAGCCGCGGCCTGATAGTAGAGACCGAGCGGACGCTGAACACCATGAATATCTTCTCCGCAGACGGGACATATGCCAGGACAGTCTGCATCTTCGGTGACAGGGTGGACGACGTCTCGTCCGCGGAACATGACAGCGATGCCAGACTGGCTCTTCGGCCCAAGACCTTTCCGGACTTCATATCAGTCCTGCACTGGTATCGGGAACCTGAGGTGAAGCAGTATGTCCGCCTGTTCAGCTATGATGGAGAGCCGCTTGCTGAGATTCCCCTGCCGCTGGGTGCGGTTTTTTACGACTTCGATATCCCGGGCTGTTGTCTTTACGTCCTGGTGTCCGATCAGGAATTCCTCATACGTTACGATATATCTGAACTTCTGAATGGGATTGTCCCGGCGCAGATCGCCGACTAGGTGGACTTGATGTCGAAGCCGATTTTGCCGCATCCGGCAAAGGGTGTCTGTATTGTTGAATTACGGGAAAGTTGAGCCGTAACACAGCTTGAGAAGTTTTAAAAAATCAAAAAAAAATTAAAAAAAAACAAAATTCTATTGTTTTTTGTTTTATCTTTACAAGCGATAAAACAAATATTAACCCAAAAAACCAATTGTATGAAAAAATTTTTAGTTTCATGCCTTTCCCTTGCACTGGTGTTTCTGACTGGTTGTAAGGAAGAACCGGAGACACCTGTCCCTACCCTTGAGGTAGCAGGAGGAAATGTAACTATGACAGTCTCCGCTGACGGCGGTACACAGAGTATCGCTTACTCTATCACAAATCCAGTAGACGGAGGCCAGATTCAGGCTACTTCTGCCGAAAGCTGGATTAACGGATTCAATTATGACACCGAGAACCAGATCGTGTTCAACGTTGATCCCAACGAGGTGCCTGAGGCCAGAAGCTCCGTGCTTACCGTTACATATATATATGGTGATGGTCTGGCTGTCAAGAAGGATGTCAATGTTATCCAGAATGCCGGTATCGACTGGGCTTACCAGTGGGAAATGTCCAATTTCTCAAGTTATTGGTATGGTGACATGTACGGTATGAACGGAGAGCACAATTATTACACATGGCTCTCAGACATACCTTTCACCGATGATGGTTATACTCAGCCTGGCGGTACTTATTATCTGTTCGACATCTACGCGGCTGCGCCCGCAGATGAGGAAGTTCCTCAGATTCCTGCCGGAACTTATACTCTCGGCGAGGCCGGATCCACAGCTGAGTGGACTTTCTCGATTGACTATTCTAAGGCTGTGCGCTACAATAGTGAAGGTCAGGAGTGGAGTGCTACCTTTACCGAAGGTACTCTTACAATATCCTACAACGATGACGGTACTGCCGTTATGGAGGCTGCCCTGACAGATACTGAGGGCCTGCTGCACCACCTGACATATACCGGTGAGGCTGTTTGCATGGATGGAAGACCTGTTCTTCCCGGAGTAGGATTTGACCTGGAGTTTGATCCTATTCAGGCTTATGCAGTTTACGCATACGATGACGGTACGAATATGGAGGTTTCGATTCAGTTCACCGATATGGATGTTGACGAGGACAACTATGTAATTCCTCCCGGAACCCTCCTCACTGTGGATACATACATGCCTCTCGACAAAGATGGTAAGATCGAGCCCGGAACATATACTGTATCTACTGAGGGAACAGCCGGAACGCTGTATCCCGGAACCGATTTCCTCGGTCTTATGTATGTGGGTACATATGCTCAGTACATTTTGTCCGATGAGGAGTATTATGTTACACTCGTAAGCGAGGGTACTATGGAGATTACTGAGAACGGTGACGGTACTCTCACATTCGACTGTGACTTCGTCTGCGCTGACGGCTACGCCCTGAGGTGCAGCTGGACAGGAGAGTTGACGGTTCAGGGAATGCCCGGCCCGATCTCTACCCTGACAGGTGACTATACTCTTGACCTTGAAGGTGCAACCGGTATTGCACAGTATTTCGGTGACTACTATGCAACAGGCGGAGGCAACTGGATGGGTCTGCTGTCACCTACAACAGGTCCTGATGGCTTCCAGTTTGAGATTGTATGTGCAGACAACGACTTCACCAACGGTATCTCTACCGGAACATACAAAGCATCTGCCAGCACATCAATCCTCAATCCCGGTGAGTATCTTCCCGGCTACATGGGCGGCAGCTCACTGTATGGCACGATGTACGTAGGCGGATACACTGAGGATGGTTATGTGACACAGTTTGCTCCTGCAATGTCTGGTGACCTCAACATTACCAACCACGGAGACGGTACCTACACATTCGTATTTGCATTTGTGGATGATCTCGGATATACCTGGGACGGTGAGTGGACTGGAGAACTGAGCGTCACAGACAAATCTCAGAGTTCTGTCCGCACCAACTACGTGGAGGCTCCTGCCAAAGCTCAGCTTACCAAGCAGGAAGTTGCAACGAAAGTCAGCGAGCAGGTCATCAAGGTCGGCGAGATATCTGTTCCCGCAACAAAATCTCCGATGCGCAAGCCGGTAAGATAGTCCAGTCTATCGGAACAGACTAGTATTAAGGGCGGTGACCTCGGGTCGCCGCCCTTTTTTTAAGTCCAATGGTTGGTGTTAATTCAGTTCGGGAACAGTGATGAACCGGGTATCTGGCCAGTCATGGGCCAGCAGTTCGCGTATGTAGCCCTCGGTATCGCGGCTGATGCGGTCGTCCTCCTCGCGGGGAAAAAGGTTGTAGGCTACGGTGTGCAGACGGATGCGGCGGGCGCGGATGGCTTCCAGCCCTAAGAGAAAATGGTTGATGCTGCCCAGGCGTCCTGAGGTGACGTAGATCAGCGGGTAGCGTTTCCATGCGATGTAGTCTATCGTCAGCAGCTTGCGGGTCAGCGGCACCATGAGTCCGCCGGCACCCTCGAGCAGTACGGTATCGTAGCGGTCGGCCAGTTCCTCAGTGGCCTTCTGTATCTTCCAGAAATCAATCTGACGTCCGTCTATCTCGGCGGCCAGGTGGGGAGAGCACGGGTAGGAGAATATCTCGGGCATGGTCAGTCCCTCGCGGTCCTCGGGCAGCAGGCCGCATCCCATGATCCTGCGGTGCAGCTCTATGTCCTCCGACATGCCTGTGTTCCCTGTCTGAATGAGTTTCTGGGTGATGGTGCGCCTGCCCTCTGAGTTCCAGGTGCGGGCGATGAATCCTGTGGCGTAGCTTTTCCCGATGTTGGTGTCGATTCCGCTTACGAAGTATACGTTGTCTTTCATGATGAGGTGGTACTGTATGATAATTACTTTCTTGCTATCAGGTATACGGGGTGGTAGGTCAGTGGTACGCTTCCGTCGACGGCTCCGTATCTGGAGGAGTATTCTGCGGAGAACTCAGCCAGCCGTCCCCGGGTCCAGGAGGTGCGGGTGACGCCGGTGACTCCGGTGTGCTTGAGGTGGCGCAGGACTTCGGTGGGGGAGGGGAAATGCAGGGTGAGATGCTCGTCCTCCGCCAGAACTGTCCTCAGCCCGGCCTCGTCGAGCAGTCCTTGCAGCCACCCTAAGGGCAGGTAGCTCAGTCCCGTCCCGGTGACGGCGGTGACCTCCTGCAGGTTGTCCGGACCGAAGGTGGTCAGGGCGATGCAGCCTCCTCCGCGCACCAGCGTCCGGCAGCGGGCGATGAAGGCTCCGGGGTCCTCGAACCACTGCAGGACAGAGCAGGAGACTATCAGGTCCCGGTCTCCGGGCAGGCTGCACAGCTCGGCGTCTCCGGCAGTAAATGATATCTGCGGAGTGCTCTCACCGGTCTGAGGTGTGATCAGATCGGCCAGCACCTCCTCCACCTCCGGACAGATGTCGTTGAGGACCATCTCCTCCGGCCGGAACTGCTCCAGGAACCGCCTGGTGAATGTCCCGGTCCCGCAGCCGACTTCCAGCACCCTCCGCGGCTCTTCCAGGAGTACTGCGGACAGCAGCGAACACAGCCTCGAGGCGATGACCGTCTGAGCCTGGGCGTACTCCGCATAACTCCTTATGGACTTAGCGAAACGGGTGCGTATCAGCTGTTTGTCCATGTATTGTCCAGGTAGATAAGTTTTCTGAGGATGTCTTTGCTCCAGTGCGGTATGTCGAGCACGCTCACAGGCACTCCTGCAGCGGCCCACGCGGCTTTCTGGTTGGCTGCCGGAAATATCATGTCCTCCAGCCCGGCCACGGCATGGGTCCAGGCAAATGACCGGGGCCTGCTGCCGCGCACTGCCTTTCCGAGGGCATCCAGCTCCTCCCGCTGCTCTTCCAGTGTCCTGGACAGGGAATAGCTCATCAGTCTTTCGAACGCCTCGGCTGAGCCGCACATCCGCCTGCGGAATTTATTCAGAGTCCTCTCGGACAGCATGGCCAGCGTCCCGTCGAACACGGCCTCGGGGATACCCAGGCTGTCGTGTATGGGAAATGGAGTGCCGTTGACCGCCACCCGATAGCCCGGTGCCAAGTCCAGTCCGGACAGCACCTGACCGGCTACCCAGACGCCCATCGACCATGCCAGCACCCTCGTGGTGCTGTAGCCTTCGAGCACTCCGGCGTCGAAATCCAGGTCACGGTAGTCCCAGCACATCATAACATCGCTGGTACCGCTTCCGTCAGTCAATTCATCGTATTTGAACATACCGGGCTCGGCGCCCCAGCCTGCGAAGAACAGCAGCAGGTCGGAGGCCCCCTCAACTCGTCTCAGAAAAACCTGTTTCATATTCAATCAACTTGGCTATGTCCTCCTCCTTCAGGGAAGCGGTCAGTGAGAACCGCAGCCGGGAAGTACCCTCCGGTACCGTAGGAGGACGGATAGGCAGCACATAGAATCCGTGCCGCTGCATGTCTTCGGCCCGCAGCACCGCATCGGCGCTGGAGCCTATGATCATCGGTATGATATGGCTGCCGGAGGGCATCTGCATCCCGCGCAGGGCGAATGCCTTCCGTACCTCAGAGGATATCCTGTCCAGATGTTCCCTGCGTCCTCCGAACCTCTGCAGCCGTTCCATGATGAAGAGGCTCCATGCGACATTGACCGGAGGCAGGGCGGTGGTGAATATCAGGGTACGCATCTTATTGACCAGATATTCCTTGATTACCCGGTCGCAGACCACGTATGCCCCTACAGAGGCCAGGGCCTTGCCGAAGGTGCCGCAGAGCAGGTCGATGTCCCCGATACAGCCGCATTCCTCCGCGAGGCCGAGCCCATTGGCCCCGCGTACTCCCACGGCGTGGGCCTCGTCCACGTACAGCATCACTGACGGCCACCTCCGCTTGATCTCCACGAGCCGCTGCAGCGGAGCCAGGTCTCCGTCCATGCTGAAGATGCTCTCGGTGACGATGAATATGCGCTCGTACGCTCCGGCCTCCTTTTCCAGAATGCTCTCCACCTGAGCGTAGTCCTGGTGCCGGAACCGCACGCACCGTCCCTCGCACAGGCGGATGCCGTCGATGAGGCTCGCGTGTACCAGTTTGTCCGCTAAGATGAGGGTTTTCCGGTCGCAGAGGGCCGGCAGCACCCCGCTGTTCATGTGGTAGCCGCTGCTCAGCACCAGGGCGCTCTCCCGGCCGTACATGGCGGCCAGCCGCTCTTCCAGTGCCCCGTATGCCTCATGGTTGCCGGTCAGCAGCCGGGACGAGGAGGAGGACAGGGGCAGCCAGCCCCCGCCGGAGGAGGTAGAATGCAGGCAGTCCGCAAATTCCTCCGCCAGACTCCGTTCCGAGGCCAGGCCGAGATAATCGTTGGAGGAGAGATTGAGCATCCTGCGGCCGTCACGGCTGATCCACCGGCCCCGGCTCTCGGCCTGCGGCAGAGCTCTAAGGCTCCCCGTGGCTTCTAACCGTCCGAGCTCGGCGGCATAACTTCCGTAAACAGCTCTATTTGTTTCCATGATCAGCGGCTTCAAGAGTTATCCCGGTATTTCGCTTACTATTTTCAGCATCCGGGAGGTCAGCACGGACAGTTCCCCGGGTTCAATGATGAAGGGCGGCATGGTGTACACCAGCCTTCCGAAGGGCCTGAGCCAGATGCCTTCCTCTACGAAGCGCTTCTGCATCCAGGCCATGTCCACCGGCTGCTTCATCTCCAGTACTCCTATGGCTCCGAGCACCCTCACGTCAGCTACTGACGGTATCCGACGTGCCGGAGCGAGCTCTTCCCTCAGCTGCGCCTCTATCCTGCGCACCTTCTCCTGCCAGCCGCTCTCGAGCAGCAGGCGGGTGGATGCTATGGCGACGGAGCAGGCCAGCGGATTGCCCATGAAAGTGGGGCCGTGCATGAATACCTTCGGGTCGTGCGAGGAGATGGTGTCCGCCGTCAGGTCATTGGCCAGCACCGCCGAGAAGGTCATGTAACCTCCGGTGAGGGCCTTGCCGATGCACATGATGTCCGGTTCCACCCTGGCGTGCTCCCAGGCGAAGAGCTTCCCGGTGCGGCCGAATCCGGTGGCTATCTCGTCAAATATCAGCAGCAGTCCGTGCTCCCGGCAGAGGGCGGCTGCCTCCCGCAGGTACTGGGGATGGTAGAAGCGCATTCCCCCGGCTCCCTGCACTATCGGTTCGAGGATAAGGGCCGCTATGTCCTTTCCGTGCTTCTCTATGATCTCCCGCAGCGGGTCTATGTCGTGCGGGTCCCAGCCTCCGTCGAAACGGCTGTGGGGCGAGGGTGCGAAATACCTCACCGGCAGGGCTGAGCCGAAGAGGGAGTGCATCCCGGTGATAGGGTCGCATACCGACATGGCGTTCCAGGTGTCGCCGTGGTAGCCGGTGCGTATGGTTACGAAATTTGTCCTGTCGGGATGTCCGGCGGCCACCTGGTACTGCACAGCCATCTTCATGGCCACCTCCACGGCCACCGAACCGCTGTCGGCGTAGAAGATGTGGCTCATCGAGGGCGGGACAATACTCAGCAGCAGCTTGCCCAGCTCTATGGCCGGCTCATGGGTCAGCCCTCCGAACATGACGTGGGCCATGCTGTCCAGCTGCCGGCGGACGGCCTCGTTGAGCACCGGATGGTTGTAGCCGTGTACGGCGCACCACCATGAGGACATGCCCTCGATGAGCTCAGTACCGTCCTCGAGGGTTATCCGGCAGCCCCGTGCGCTGCGCACCTTGTAGGTGGGCAGTGGGTTGATGGTGGAAGTATAGGGATGCCACAGATGGTCGTGGTCAAATGTATCGAAATTGGGGTTGGCTGGGGTCTTAGAGTTCATATCCGGCTTGCTTGATAAGTTCTTGGTCCTCGGCTACTTTCGAGCCCACTGTGGTCAGTAGGTCTCCGGCGATGGCCGAGTTGATGCCGATGCGCATGGCCTCCAGCACCGTCTGGCGGGAGAGTCTGGCGCGTCCGCCCGCAAAGCGCAGCCAGGCCGTGGGATGAATCAGGCGGAATAGGGCAATGCACCGGAGAATCTCCTCCTCCGATATGGGCGGTACGTTCTCCAGCGGTGTCCCGGGAATAGGGGAGAGGATGTTCAGGGGAATGGACCGCACGTCCAGATTTTTCAGGGTAAATGCCAGCTCAATCCTCTGCTCCTCGCTCTCGCCCATGCCGATGATGCCGCCCGAGCAGATATCCATCCCGACGCGGCGGGCAGCCTCTAGGGTCTGTATCTTCTGCTCCTGGGTGTGGGTGGTGCAGAGGGTGGGGAAAAATGAGGGAGCGGCCTCCAGGTTGCAGTGGTATCTGGTCACTCCGGCCTCGTATAGTTTCCTCAGGTTCTCTTCGGAGAGCAGTCCGAGGGACGCGCAGAAGCTGAGTCCGCACTTTCCGCGCAGGTAGCGTACCCGTGAGCAGACTTCGTCCACCTCCCTGTCGGAGAGCTTGCGTCCGCTGGTGACTATGGAGAAGCGGCCGATGCCGGCTGCCTCGTTGGCGGAGGCGTGGCGCAGGCATTCTTCTTCGGACACCAGCCCGTATTCCTGGGCTCCGGTATGGTAGTGTGCCGACTGGGCGCACCACTTGCAGTCCTCCGGGCAGCGGCCCGACTTGGCGTTGATGATCGAGCAGAGGTCGAATTTCCGCGGGGCGCAGCTTTCTGTAATCTCCGCAGCGGCCCTATACAGTTCATCGGTCTCTGTCTCATGGGCAATCTTTAAAACGGTCTCCGGCGGGATCTGCCTTCCTTCCTTGATATAACTTATGAGTGTCCTGGACATTCCACTGTGTTTTAGGACTGCAAAGATACAAAACTCCTGGACATAAAAAAGGCTGCATCGTGACGAGTTTTACGGTGCAGCCTTCGATGTTTCCGGGCAGGGTTATTGCCGTGCTGAGGACAGGGATGTTGTTGTGGCATTGCCGGCTGCTTTTCTGCCGGTTACCGAAGTGGAAAGCTTGGCTGATGTGTTTTCAGAAGAGGTTTTAACCAAGGTTAACTCTCCGGCAGGCAGGTATGCAGGCAGCTCATGCGGAATATTCACCAGGTCGCCTGAGATGGAGAAGACGTCAGCGGCATAAACGGTGTAGGTGCGTCCGTCCTGTAGGTCTCCGCTGCATGCCTGTGATGTGATTACTCCGTCATTGTTGTAGAATGTGAATATGTATGGCGTGCCGTTTACAAAAGTGTAGGTTCCGTCGCTGGTAGAGCAGATAGGCATCCATGTGCCTGTAGCAACTACGGCGCACAGCATCTGAAGCCCTCCGTCCTCAGTCAGGACAGCGTAATCGGCAATAGTCGGGTCGTATTGACTGAAGCCTGTGATTGCCAGTGTGCTGTAAGAATTTTTTGTAATACTGATTTCAAATTCCATGGGCTCCTGTATACCTTTGAGAGTTACAACGCCGCTCTCGTCAACTGCAATTTCCATCTGTTCTGTCGAGGTTACGGTATAGGTTCCGATCCATGCTGCCAGTGCGGGGTCCATCTCTGGTTCGGGGTCAGTGGTGACAGAATTGGTCACTACCAGTTTCGTGACACCATCTGTGCGTGTAGCGTATGCGCCTACGACGTATGATGTCTCAGGCTCGACAAACAGGATATTTATAGTTATCCCTTCTTCGTTGAGAGTCGCCACGGAGTATTCGTCTACGGGTATCAGACGTTCCAGAATCTCCTCATCACTCAGTCCTTCCGCCTCTTCAGTAGGGATTGCAGCATACTGTAGGGCGGCTACGTCATGTCCTGTAATATTGAACCAGATAGTCTCGAAGGTATTGAACCCGTCATCTGAAGAAAGGTACGGATCTCCTACGTTGAACCAGTCGTCATCAGGATCTTCTCCGTTCTCTACAGTCACCGTTATACTGGCCCATCCGGAGTCTGTATAATCACTGCCGGAGGGTGCGGACGCTTTGACGTCGACTTTGTAAGTGCCGGGAGCCATATCAGTGAATACTGCCTCGCATTGAGTAGTGGTCTGTTCATTTCCTTCATCCAGGCGGTAGATGTAGGAATCTGCATTCTCAACGGCTTCCCATGTTACGGTGAAGCCGGTCTCAGTAGTTTCATAGGCCAGAACCGGAGTCGCGAGAGGTGTAGTTTCGGTGTTGTCCGGCCCATCGGGCTTTTCGCACGATGCCAGTGCCAGGGATGCCGTAAGCATCAGGCTTACATAAAACGTGGTTGATTTCATAAAAATAGATTTAAGGTTGTTAAATAAACGTACGTTTTAAAGTTAAGCCGTAACCAAAAGAATAGGTAAATTTAAAAAATTGAAAATTAATCTTTTAAAAAGATGTTCAGCGGTAAAGTATTTTTATTACATTTGTCACATTAAACGTACTATTTTCTGTGGTTTTCCGCCTCATCTAGAAACGGTGATAGTGAGACGAAAAAGTGTATAAAAATCCCGGTATTATTTTGAATATTCAAACGAATTAGTTAAATTTGGCTTGTCGATAACACTTAACGATTCCAAAACATCATTTTACTATGAGTGACATTAATAGAACTGTTACTATGTCGAGCCTTCTTGCCGGAAACGATATACTTGCAAAGGTTTCCGATGTGAAGTACAGCAAAGTCCGGTCCTATTGCGAGATGCTGGAAGCTGTCTCAAGGCTTACTTATCAGTCAATCTATGTAATGGATTATTGCAGAAAGAATTTTCTGTATGTGTCGGACAATCCTATATTTCTCTGCGGATACACCCGTAAACAAGTTATGGCCAAAGGATTCGACTTCCTTCTGGAGCAGTGTAAACCTGATGAGGTTTATGATCTGATCGGACTCAGCAAGGCCACGCTGAATTTCTTTCAGCGTCTGCCGGTGTCCGAGCGTACCCAATATAGTGTATCATACAATTATCACATACTTTCACCCCGTGCCGGTGAGTGGCGCCTGGTACATCACAAGCGCACTCCTGTCGCGCTTTCCGATACCGGGGACCTGTGGCTTATCCTCTGCTCTGTTTCGTGGGCACCGGATGACACCCTGCTCAGGGCCACCATTACTTCTGAAGTTTCCTCCAAGGTGTGGGAATATGATACCGAGGACATGACTTGGCGTGAGAGCAAGCACGAAATCCTCTCAGACTTCGAGAAGTCTGTTCTGGTTCTCTCCAACAGAGGCTATACCATGAACGAGATTGCCAAGGCTATATATAAGTCGGTCGACTCCGTCAAGGGATACCGCAAATCGCTGTTCGCTAAACTCGGTGTCAACAATATAACCGAAGCCATAGCCTGCGCCAAGTCAAGGCGGCTGGTGTTCTGACAGTCTAGATGAGTCCGCGGACGAACTCCTCAATGACGCGGGGGTAGGCTCTCTCAAGTTCATGGACCTTGGCAAAGAGAGTTTCCGGCGTGTCTTCAGGAGTCACCGTGCATCTGGCCTGGTAGAGGATGCGTCCGTGGTCGTACTGGTTGTCCGCGAGGTGTATCGTTATGCCGGATTCTTTCTCACCGGCTGCGATGACTGCCTTGTGCACGTGGTCTCCGTACATCCCTTTTCCTCCGTAGGAGGGAAGAAGGGCAGGGTGAATGTTCAGGATACGCTCCGGCCATTCTGCCAGCAGGTATTCCGGCACTTTCAGCAGAAAGCCTGCCAGAATAATGTAGTCGGTGCCGAGGTCTTTCAGGGCTGCGGTGAGTGATGTCCGCTCTCCTTTATACAGGATGCTGTTGTCGCGGAACTCGGCTCCGGTGAATGTCCAGTGCGGCACTTCCAGCCGTTCCGCCCGTGTGAGCACGAAAGCATCCTTGCGGTTGCTGAGAACAGCTGCGGTCCTGTATGTGTTGTGCTCTTTTGACCAGTTAATGATGTTTTCGGCATTAGAGCCTGAGCCTGAGGCAAATATGACAATATTTGGAATTCTTTCCATCTTCAGAAATGCGGGTTGGATTCCTGCAAAGTTCATAAAAATTTCATTATTTCAAAAATTATATGTTCATTTGCAGGAAAATTTGAATTTAACAATTAATTATTAACTAAAATTTAGACCATGGCAGATATTGTTTCAGAAGTAACAGCCATCATCGTCAACAAACTCGGTGTTGATGAAAGCGAAGTGACCCGCAACGCAAGCTTTACTAACGATTTAGGTGCTGATTCTCTCGACACGGTGGAACTGATTATGGAGTTCGAAAAGAAGTTCAATATCGAGATTCCCGATGACGCCGCAGAGAAGATTTCGACTGTAGGAGAGGCTATCGACTACATTCAGGAGCATACTAAATAAATAACCTGTGCATGGGTCTGCGGAGAGTAGTCGTAACTGGTCTCGGCACGATAAACCCTCTGGGCAAGACAGTAGAGGAATATTTCTCCAATCTGGACAGAGGTGTAAGCGGTGCTGAACTGATAACGTCTTTCGACACTTCCCGTTTCAAGACTAAGTTTGCCTGCACAGTCAGGGATTTTGATCCTGCTGAACACGGTATTGACCGTAAGGAACTGAGGCGGATTGACCGTTTTGCCCAGTTCGCGATGGCTGCCGCCGCACAGGCGGTCGCTGACAGTGGCCTGGATTTCGAAAAGACAGACAGGAACAGGGTCGGGGTAATACTGGGTTCAGGAATCGGAGGTATAGGCAGCCTCACTGAAGAGATAATGGGTTATAGCGAGGGAGGAAGTATCCCGCGCTTTAGCCCTTTTCTTATAACCAAGATGATATCGGATATGGCTCCCGGTCTGATATCTATCCGATACGGTCTCGCGGGGCCCAACTATACCACAACATCTGCCTGCGCCTCGTCTTCCCATGCCATGGGAGATGCATTGAATCTGATTCGTCTCGGAAAGGCTGATGTGATCCTGACAGGCGGCGCCGAAGCACCTGTCACTATCCCCTCAATCGGAGGGTTCAACGCTTCAAAAGCGCTTTCTACCAATAATGACAATTACAAGACAGCCTCACGTCCCTTCGATGCGACCCGTGACGGTTTTGTTATGGGTGAAGGATCTGCTGTTCTTGTATTTGAGGAAAGAGAGCACGCTCTGGCGCGGGGTGCCCGTATATACGCAGAGGTTGCAGGTGCGGGAATGAGTGCTGATGCCTACCATATAACTGCGCCGCTTCCCGACGGCAGCGGTGCGGCGCGGGTGATGCGCCTTGCGCTTGAGGATGCGGGGTTGATGCCTGAGGATGTGGATTATATCAATGTGCACGGAACATCGACTCCTCTGGGTGATGTCGCTGAGCTGAAAGGTGTGAGGACTGTCTTCGGTGATCATTCATACAGTCTGAGTATCAGTTCGACCAAATCCATGCACGGGCATCTGCTGGGAGCCGCAGGTGCGGTTGAGGCTCTTGCCTGCATTCATGCCATCAATTCCGCGGTAGTCCCGCCGACCATTAACTTCGAGCATGAGGATCCGGAAATAGACTATCGTATCGACCTTACTCTCAATCGTGCCCGTCATCGTGAGGTCAGAGTGGCTCTCAACAATACTTTTGGTTTCGGAGGGCACAATTCCTGTATGGCTTTTATCTCTCCGTCAGTGCGTAAGTAATAGTCAGTACCGGCTTGCGGTCGGATGTCGGACCGTGCAGTATGATTTTGTTATAATCGTGATTGTTGAAACTGTAGTAAGTGCTGCCGGTATAGGAACTGGTTCTGGCCGACATGGGCGCTATCCACAGGTCTAGTGACGAGTCAATCGCGGAGACATCCGTATTCATGAGCTGCTGAATGTATGACGTTATATCCATGTTGTACGCCATCTCGGAGCGATTGATGCTTCCTATGTTGCTGATGTTGTAGACTTCTTCCAGCGGGTTGTAGAATCTAAGTGTGTCAGTGGCCCAGGGGACACTGGTGAATGCGTATATTATTGCCGGATGCTCTTTGTCAAATCTCTCGTAATCTTCCGGCGCCATGTAGGGGAACGACAGTTCGGCTCTGGATATGAGGACCGCATAGTCGGCCAATTCTTCTGAAGTAATCCATCCGTCTATCATGGATTTGAGGGACAGTGCCGATATGTGCGGTTTGATGCCTGTGAGACCCTCAAGGTACAGACTGTCTCCTGGATTATTGCTTTCCAGATGCGATGATGTCGTCGAGAAGTTGTTAATGGCCGTATAGTACCCGAATACAAATGATTCTGTTGTGTCTATAGTCTCGATGCCGCCGTTTCTCTCTATGTCCCTGCGGTACTCCAGGTTGATCGAGGAGTAGCCGAGATTGAGGTAGTTGAGCCTGCCTCCGGATGCGGATGTTGTCAATGGTTGTTCGACTTCTATATACAGTCCGTAGATTCTGTTGAAGAACAGGTCAAAATCCTCAAATTCCTCGGGAGTTGTGGCCAGCAGCTCACTGGCGAACTCATCGGTGAGGTCCACTCTGATCTCGCCTGTACCGTAGATGACAGGGTCACTCACTGTTACCGGTACCGGGTCGTAGTATTCAGGAGTTATCGAGTTGCAGAACATCATAACGGTGTCCAGGGCATGCGTCAGCTTGTATATGCGTACGCGCTGGTGGATGCCTTCCTGGCTGTTGTCCAGAAAATATGTGGAGTCAATGGACAGGGTAATATAGGCTCCCAGAAGTTCGGGGCTGTCTCCGAAGTCGGTGGAGTCGGAGTAAGGGACTATGAAGGACGCTGCATTGCATGTTACTGTGCCGAAAACAGGGTCGGAGAGTGTTCCGATCAGCATGTTCGAGGAATTGGATGCCTGTACAGAGTCACTTACTCTGTTGGTGACAGGCACGTCGAAAGTCTTGACTCCTAGTTCAGGGATGAAACCTTCCGGCAGGATACCCTTGCCCATTTCGCGGTCATTTTCCACGCAAGAGGAGGCGGCAGCCGCGGCAATCAGGGTCAGGACGGCGTAGAATGCTGTTCTAAAGGACATTTTAGTCTAGTAATTTGTCGTAAAACTCGTTGTACTTCTGAATATATGTACCTTCCGGATGGTCTATCGGGGTGTATTCCAGCGTGGGAAGCTTCCTTGATGTTACGAAGTCCATGATTTCCTGGCTTACTGTATCAGAGCCCATGATGACGGCATCCGCGTACTGTACTGCGAGTTTAGCAAGATTTGTGCCATTGGGCACCTTCAGCAGCTCTATATCCTTTGCCTTGATGCCGGTGACGGGCACTTTGGACTTCATGTCTCCTGCAAACGCGCAGTCCGGGTATTCACCGTACAGCGAGAGTATAATCTTGGATTCCGAGAATATGGGGTCATTTTTGTATGCTTTTTTCAGGTACAGCGGTACCAGATGGGATATCCATCCGGAGCAGTGTACGATGTCCGGCTTCCACCTGAGTTTCTTGACCGTCTCAAGTATGCCGCGGGCAAAGAAGATGGCTCTCTCGTCATTGTCTTCCATAAAGTGTCCTTCCGCGTCCTCGTAGATGGTCTTGCGGTGAAAATAGTCGTCGTTGTCTATGAAGTATACCTGCATTCTGGCGGAGGAGATGGATGCCACCTTGATTACAAGGGGACGGTCGATGTCGTGGATGACCATATTCATCCCAGAGAGTCTTATGACCTCGTGGAGCTGGTTGCGCCTCTCGTTGATGCATCCGTAACGGGGCATGAATGTCCTGATTTCCTTTCCTGACTCCTGAATGCCTTGGGGAAGGTATCTGCCGACAATAGAGATGGTTGTCTCCGGCAGGTAAGGATAAATCTCGGAATTGACGAATAAAACTCTTTTGGGATCTTTCATTTTGGATACTTTTCTGCAAATATACAAATAAAATATCTAAATTAATCATCTTTTTCTTTATCTTTGAAGGTTCTAATAGGAGGACACAGATGGCTAAAAATGAGAATAACATCTTGTACCGCAGACTGTTGAGGTCATATTTCTCATCGGTGATCAGTATCAGTCTGGTACTTTTCCTGGTGGGTATGACGGGCGTTCTTATAGTCAACGCCCGTTCGGTGTCCAATTATTTCAAGGAGAATATTTCTGTTTCGGCAATCCTTTCCGTGGAGGCGGATGAGGCAGATGCGTCCGCTCTTGCAGACGAGTTGGAACAGACAGGTTATGTGAAGGATGTAGATATTATAACAAAGGAGCAGGGAGTGGAGGAGATGAAAGAGATACTCGGGGAGGATTTCATGGATGTGTTCGAGGTTAATCCTATTCCGGTCTCGCTGGAACTGCAGATATCGGCTGACTATATTTCCACTGACAGTCTTGCGGTCATAGAGGAGGCTCTGCTCAGGTATCCTGCGGTGGAGGATGTTGTGTACCAACAGTCCCTTGTCGAGCTGCTCAATGCCAATCTGGAGCGTATAGGTCTTGTTGCCGGCATTTTTGTTCTGCTCCTTCTGTTCATATCTGTGGTGCTGATCAATAACACCGTGCGCCTCAATGTCTATGCCAAGCGCTTCACTATCCATACGATGCGTCTGGTGGGAGCGACCAAGAGCTTCATCGCCCGTCCGTTTGTGGGACAGGCTTTCTTCCAGGGACTGATATCCGGAGCTGTTGCGGATGTGTTCATACTGGCGGCTCTGTATCTTATCCGGAATGAGTTTTATCAGCTTTTCTCCTTATTCGACGCCATGCTTCTGGGAGGAGTCATGGTGGCAGTCCTGGCTCTGGGAATCATAATATGTATGATCTCCACTTCGGCCGGTGTGCGCAGTCTTATATCACTGAGCAGAAATGAACTGTATTACTAAAATGAAATAAATAAAAACAGAGATGGATAATAAATTCGCAATTCCCAAAGAGAATGTTCTCTACCTGATTATCGGCCTGGCTGTGATGGTGCTCGGCTATCTTCTCCTCATGGGCGGAGGGGCCGACAGTCCAGAAGTTTTCAATTACGCGCTTTTCAGTTTTACACGTATGTACATAGCACCGCTGCTGATTGTCGGAGGGTTTGTCATAGAACTGGTTGTTTTGCTGTGCAAGAAACACATAACCGTTTTTAAGAAAAAACAGTAGTCTATGGAGTGGTTTCAAGCGGTAGTCCTGGGACTTATTCAGGGACTGACAGAGTTTCTTCCTGTCAGCAGCAGCGGACATCTGACTATTTTCAAGGCAATATTCGGCATTGATGCGGACAACCTGAGCTTCGAGGTGGCGGTTCATGCCGCGACAGTCCTCAGCACGATCGTGGCTTTCCGCAAGGAGATATGGAATATTCTGGGAGGGGTGTTCAAGTTCAAGTACAACCCTCAGACCGAGTATTTTCTCAAGATCTGCGTGTCGATGATTCCAGTGTTTATCATAGGCGTTTTCTTTAAGGACTTCGTTACGGATATTTTTGGCTCAGGCCTGATTATCGTGGGATGTATGCTCCTGCTTACGGCTGTGCTGCTGACACTCGGAGAGGTCCTTTCCAACCGTCAGGCGCGCAGGACTTCCGTTGCAGGCGGTGAGCCAGGAAGAGAGGTCGGCTATCTTGATGCTTTTATTATAGGTGTGGCGCAGGCTTTTGCAGTGATGCCGGGCTTGTCCCGTTCCGGTACTACCATATCAACAGGACTGATGCTCGGTGTCAAAAAGAGTGCGATGGCCCAGTTCTCTTTTCTAATGGTGCTTATTCCTATTCTGGGGGAGGCTTTTCTTGAGCTGGTGGGAGGCGATTTTGCAGCCTCAAGTTCCGGAATTTCGGCTTTGTCCCTGACTCTCGGAGCCTTGACAGCCTTTGTGTCCGGCTATATTGCGTGCCGTTGGATGATCCGCATAGTTCAGAAAGCCCGTCTGCGCTGGTTCGCGCTCTATTGTGTCGCTGCGGCTGCCTTCTGTTTTATTTTCCAGTTGCTGGGACAGTAATCCGATGGCCGCCGGGGGCAAATACTACTTTATATCCGATGTCCATCTTGGCGTCAGCGGCTGCTGCAGACGTGAACTGGAGGCCCGGTTCGTTGCTTTGTTGGAAAGCCTCAGGGGAGATGCCGCAGGTGTTTTTCTACTGGGAGATATTTTTGATTTCTGGTACGAGTACCGCTATGTCATACCACGGGGGCATACAAGAGCTCTCGGGGCTCTTGCCAGACTGACAGACAGCGGAGTCCCTGTATGGTTCTTCCCTGGCAACCACGATGTGTGGGCATACTCCTACTTCGAGCAGGAACTCGGGGTCAATGTCGTCAGGGAGCCTATGGTGAAGGAACTGTACGGCAGGAATTTCTGTCTCGGGCACGGGGACGGCCTGGGACGCAGCGGAGCCGGTTTCCGCTTTATCCGCTGGATGTTCCACAACCGTTTTCTGCAGATACTCTTCTCTGCCCTGCATCCACGCTGGGCGTTCGGTCTGGGCTATGCATGGGCCGCGCATTCCAGAAAAGTGAAGAATGAGCCGGGACGTGCTTCCCTTTACTTCTTCCGGGGGAAGGATGAACCGCTGTACCGTTTCGCTGATTCTTTCGGAAAAAGGTACAGTTCGGCTCATGGAGGGGCCGGGGTGGATTATTATATTTTCGGGCATTACCATACTCCCGGCAGCATAGATATTCCCTCGGGTGGAAGAATGTATATTCTCGGATGCTGGGCGGACGGAGGAGAATATGCCGTGTTTGATGGTGATTCGCTGGAAATCAGGACTGCTCCACGTCCAGGCTGGACCTCGTGACAGGCTCTGGGGGATTTTTCCCGAAAATAGAGCGGTAAAGGCTGTTGAATTCACCTTTCTGGTAAATCTGTACCAGTTCTTCGGTTTCTTTGTCTTCTCCCTGAGGGTCGTAGGGGCGTTTCATGTCTGATCCGAACAGTTTTGCTATACCCTGCCAGAATCCGGCAGCGGCCCTGCCTTTATAATTGTGGATTATCTCGTACGGAGTGATGCCGGTCTGGCGGTCTATGAGCCGCAGCAGTAGTTTCCCCTGAGTGACGGTGAGGTTCCTCAGCGGTTTTTCAAAGGTCTCGAACAGCTCCTTCTGGAGGATATTGATGTAGCGGTTGCGCTTACCGCGGCGCAGCCCTTCAGCAGTAATGGTGAAATCGGCCTCGCGTAGCTTCTCCTCTGCCAGCAGGGCATATGGATATGTTTTTGCGAAGTTGTGCACCAGCCTGTAGTATTTGCGCCATTCTTTGCCTTTCCGCTTTGCAATGATATCTATCTGAGGGAGGTCGTCTATGTAGATAGTGTCTCCGTAGTCATCCACGATGTAGCGCATCATGAGCAGACTGTCCTGCCCTTGGGCGACCTGTACAGGGACAGGACGTGCCTTGGCCTTCTGTCTTACGGGTCTGCGTTCCTGAGCGGTAGAAGTCAGGATGGAGGCAGTCAGAGCCAGTATTATTATAAATATGCTTTTTTTCATTTTTGTGTTGCGAATATAAGCGAATTATTCTAAATTTGCGCTGATGAGACGTTATTCTTTCATAATCAACATGTATCACAAGCCCGGCCGCGGGCTTTACTCGTGCAGCATCCGCTGATGGAGGGTTCAGGAAAATTCTCCTGGCAACCTGTACATTCTCATTTTAATCCACCATCATAAAACACGAATATTATGACTGAAAGAATAGATATGCTGCGTTCGCAGTCTGTCAATGCCGTGCCTTCGCTCACTATCGAAAGGGCATTGATCGAAACCGAATTTTATAGGAAAAACGAGGGGAAATACTCCATCCCCGTCCTCCGGGCCAAGAACTTTTACAACCTCTGCGCCAAGAAGAAGATCTACATCGGCGACAACGAGCTCATCGTCGGCGAGCGCGGGCCCAAGCCCAAGGCCGTGCCTACGTTCCCCGAGCTGAACTGCCACTCCGTGGAGGACTTCAAGGTGCTCCGCAGCCGCGAGATCCAGCACTACACCATCTCCGACCGCGAGATTGAGAAATACAAGAAGGAGGTGATTCCTTTCTGGAAGGGCCGTACCCAGCGTGACCGCATCTTCAACCACGTGCCCGAAAGCTGGAAATCCCTCTACGAGGCCGGTGTCTTCACCGAGTTCATGGAGCAGAGGGCTCCCGGCCATACTGCCCTGGACGGCAAGATGTACCGCATGGGCATGAAGGACTTCAAGGCCCGTATCGATGAGCAGCTTTCCCAGCTGGACTTCCTCAATGATCCCGAGGCCACCGACAAGCAGGAGGAACTCAGGGCCATGTCCATCTCCTGCGACGCCCTGATACTGTTCGGACGCCGTCATGCCGATGAGGCCCGCAAGCAGATAACCAAGATAGAGAAGGCTCTGGCCGGAGGCCCAGCGTTCAAGGTGACTCCGTTCTCCGGAGAGACTCAGGAGGATGCTTACAGGCGCCGTATCAAGGAACTCCAGGACATCATAGAGGTCTGCACGTGGATACCTGAGAATGCTCCCAGGACATTCCGCGAGGCCGTACAGATGTACTGGTTCTGCCACCTCGGCACGATTCTCGAACTCAACGGCTGGGACGCCATGAACCCCGGTCATTTTGACCAGCATCTGGCTCCCTTCTATGAGAAGGAGACGGCTGCCGGCACCCTCACCCGAGAGCAGGCCAAGGAGTACATCAGCTGCTTCTGGATCAAGGTCAACAACCATCCCGCTCCTCCCAAGGTGGGTATCACAGCCAAGGAGAGCGGTACATACAACGATTTTACCAACATCAACATAGGCGGGGTCAGGCGTGACGGCACTTCCGGAGAGAGCGAGGTATCCTACATCCTCCTCGAGGTGCTCGGGGAACTGCACATCCTCCAGCCCGGCTGCTCCGTGCACGTGAGCGAGAAGACCTCCGACGACCTGGTCAAGGCTGCCTGCAAGGTCATCCGTCTCGGATACGGCTATCCGTCCCTCTTTAATCCCGACACGTACGTCCAGGAACTCGTCCGTCAGGGCAAGAGCCTGGAGGACGCCCGTGAGGGAGGCTGCAGCGGCTGTATAGAGGTCGGCGCCTTCGGTAAGGAGGCCTATCTGCTCACAGGCTATCTGAACGTGCCAAAGCTACTGGAACTGGCTCTGAACAACGGTGTGGATCCCGTCACCGGCCGTCAGATCAGCATCGCCACCGGCGACGCCCGGGAGTTCAGGACCTTCGAGGACTTGTACTCTGCATTCCTGAAGCAACTCGAATACGTGGTGCTCGAGAAGATAAAGGTCAACAACTACATCGACCGCATGTTCGCAGAGTATGCTCCCGCCACCTTCCTCTCCGTGCTTATCGACGACTGCATCGCCAAGGGCAAGGACTACTACAACTGCGGTCCCCGCTACAACACCAACTACATCCAGTGCACCGGCCTCGGCACCGTCACCGACGCCATGTCCTCGATCAAGAAGCATGTCTTCGAGGAGGGCCGCTATACCATGGACCGGATGCTGGAGATGCTGAAGGCTGACTTCAAGGGCCATGAGTTCGACCGCCAGTGGATTATCAACCACACCTCTTTCTTCGGCAACGACGACGAGTACGCCGATTCCATCGCAGTACGTGTCTACAACGACCTCTTCAAGGCCATCGAGGGCCGTCCCAACATTAAAGGCTCGTGCTATCATATGAACATGCTCTCCACCACCTGCCACATCTACTTCGGCAAGGTGCTCGGAGCCTCGGCCGACGGACGCCATGCCTTCCTGCCCATCTCGGACGGAACATCTCCCTCGCACGGCGCCGACACCCACGGACCCACAGCCGTGGTCAAGTCCCTGGGCAAGCTCGACCAGAGCCTTTCCGGCGGTACCCTGCTCAACCAGCGCCTGATACCTCAGATTCTCAAGAAAGAGGAGGACCTCACCAAGCTCGGCCAGCTCATCCGCGCCTACTTCGGCCTCGGCGGCCACCACATTCAGTTCAACATAGTGGACACCGCCACTCTCCGCGACGCTCAGAAGCATCCGGAGCAGTACCGCGACCTGATGGTCCGCGTGGCCGGCTACAGCGATTACTTCAATGACCTCTGCGCCGACTACCAGGAGGAGATCATAGCCCGTACCGAGAACGCCTCATTCTGATGATGTACCGGATATTCGACATCAAGCGGTATTCCATCAACGACGGACCGGGCATCCGGATTACATTTTTCTTCAAAGGATGCCCGCTGTCCTGTCTGTGGTGCCACAACCCCGAGAGCATATCCCGCACCCAGACCCGCATGTACACCCCCTCCAAGTGCATTCTCTGCGGGGCCTGCGTGCATTTCTGCCCCCCCGGAGCTCTCTCTATGCCCCGGCGCGGCGCTTCCGGCGGTATCCGCTGCGATGCCTCCAAGTGTACCCTTTGCGGCAAATGCGCGGAGGTCTGCCCCACGAAAGCCGTGGAGATGGCAGCTAAGTCCTATACCGCTGAGCAGATTTACGCCGAGATAGCCAAGGAGAGGCCATTCTTCGAGTCCTCCGGCGGCGGTGTGACCTTCAGCGGTGGCGAGCCGCTGTATCAGGGTGAGTCCATTATTCCCCTGCTGGACTTCATTTCAGAGGCTGCCGCCCGCGACGGGTACACCCTGCACCGAACCCTGGACACTACGCTCTTCGCTCCGGAGTCTCTGGTGCGGGGGACCCTGGGCCGTTGCGAATTGTACCTGGTGGACCTCAAGCACATGGACTCAGCGGCTCACCGCCGCTGCTGCGGAGTACCGAACGAGCCCATCCTGAGCAACCTTCGCGTGCTGGCGGAGGCCGGCGCTGACTACATCATCCGTATACCTTATATAATAGGTGTCAATGCGGATGAGGCCAATGTCACCGCGACGGCCGCGTTCCTTGCCTCCCTTCCCCGTCTGCCGCGCTACGTCGAGCTGCTGCCTTATCATGACATAGGCAAGTCCAAACATTCCCGCATGGGGACGGTCTACAACCCGGATGCCGTGCCCATGTCCGCGCCTTCTGAGGCCGACCTGCAGGCAGCCGTGGAGGTATTTACAAAATACGGTGTCCCGTCCAAGTTCTGACGGAACACCGTATCCTTTTTTACGAAGAACTCTCCGCTTACATCGTCATTGACTTCTGGAGCTCGCGGGCTGACTGGAGGAACTCCTCTACGTTCATCTCCTTGAAGAAGAGCAGGCCGTGAGTGGTCCTGAGCCTCGGGCTGGGGTTCTGGTAGAAGAACGGCTTGCCGAGTACACGCTGTACCTTGGCCAGCTGGTCAACCCAGATGATCTTGGCCAGGTCGCTGAACTTGCCGTCGAGCATGTAGCTCGGGAAGTCGGCGTGTACCTGGGAGGCGTAGCAGTTGCAGAAGGCGTTGTCGAACACGCTCATGGCGTTGAGCGATACGGGTACGATGTGGGTGGCCTCGGAAGGGAGGAAGCGGTACCATACGTTGCGGTAGCCCCAGATCTTGAGATTGCTCAGGTCGGCCTCCTTGCCCCACTCGCGGATGGCTTCGGCGATGGCCTGAAGTACCTTGTAGTGGGTGTCGGGACCGCTGCCCTCAGGGTCGAAGGCGATGCTGATAACAGTGGGCTTGATGGTGCGCAGCTCCTCGAGGATGGGGGCCACGTCACGCTCACGGTTGGGCTGCTCGGTGAAGATGTCGCCGGTGTAGAAGCCCAGGCGGAGGTGATGCACGTTCTCGTTCTTGATGCCGAAGAATCCCCATACCAGCTCTTCCTCGAACTCGCGGATCATACCCTTGAGCAGACGGATATCGGCCGACATCTTCTGGCCGTCGTAGCTGTGGCGGGTCTCGTCGATCACGTCGAGAATCTTGGCACGCAGTTCCTCTTTGTTCTTCACGCCGTAGATTTCGATGAAGTCGCGTACCAGACGGTGCGAACGGCCTCTCTTGCGCTCCTCTTCGTTTCCGGAGGCTACGTTGATCAGAGAGTGGTAGATGTCTTTCTCGCGTTTGAGTTTCCATCCCTCGGTGAAGAAATCGGGATAGTCCGTCATCTGGATTCTGCCTGCATCGAGGAAACCTATGGTCTCGTTCAGGGCGTCGATAAGGAAGTGGTTGGTCACGGCGTTGAAACCGGAGGTCATTACCGAGAAGTGCGAGTCGTTGGTCTCGTTTCGGGATACCCTGTGGATATGAGGCAGCAGACCGAGGAGGATATCATCGTGGTGAGGACCGGTGTAGTAGAATACCTGGTTGCTCCAGGTCGAGGTTCCGCGGGCAATCTTGCCGGTCATGGAGTCGATAACGCTCTGTATGGTATTCTCGTTCAGATCGGGAATCATGCTGCAGTATTCATCTGCCTTGAGATCTTCGAGGGTAATCTTGTCACCGTATTTGTTGATGCGGTTGCAGCAGTCAAGCACGGCGCGGTCAGTCTTTTCCTGAGACCAGGGGGTGTCAGTATAATAATGGTATACGGACTCATGCAGCATAGAGGCTGCGCCAGTGGTGAGGTAGAAGCGGGCGTTGGGAAGACGGGTGAGCACCGATGCGGGATAGAGGTTGCAAGGGGTCTTTTCAAGTGCGTCGGCTACAACGGGAGCCTTGGCCTCGCCTGCAGCGAAGATGATGGCTACGGCTTCGGGGTCGTGGGTTATGGTGTCCAGACCGATAGTGATTACAGGCTTGATGCGGGAGATCTCGATGCCTCCGAGGTCGCTCGCTGCTGCTGCCTGGGTCTCGTAGTTGGTATGGGTCAGGCGTGTGGTGGAGTGAGGGTCACTGCCGCGGACGTTGAATGCGATATGTCCGTCGGGACCGATACCTCCGAGGAAGAATCCGATGCCGCCCATATCCCTGACTTTCTGGTCGTAGTCAGCGCACCAGTTGTCAATCATGAAGATAGACTTCTGCTGCATGTCCTCAACGGCTGACTTGGCGTTGCGGTAACGCAGGCTCAGGTCGATTACTCCATCGGGGAATACCTCGGTGAAGTGTTTGCCGTCTACGAGGGGAATCTGCTCGCAGTTGATGAAGATGCCTTTCGATGCGTCCAGGCCGAAGTCCTCGACGTAGTATTTCTGCACATAGTTGTAGAAGCTGTTGTGCTGGCGGGGGTCAATGGGATAGAACTCATCGATCTGAACGAAATGGAGACCCCTGAGGTCAGGTTTCTTTGTTACGATCAGGCCGCTTTCCTCGCGTGAGGCTGCGCCTTCTTTGGTGTCCCATTCGGTCAGAATCTTCTTGACCCACGCGATGAAGTACTCGGGAGTCTTGCCGGTAGGGAGGCTGATTACTCCGTCCGGATGCTCCGCTGCCCATTCCAGGAATCTGAATGCTGTCAGCTTGCCCAGTTTGGGGAAATTCTCCACTGTGATGTAAGGGATGTTGGTAGGAAATCTGTGTTCTACTGAGCCTACATAGGCTTTCTCGACATTTGTAAAGTTGTTCTTCATACCAATTGTGATTATTTTATGACACAAAGATAGGCAAAATTCATTTACGGTTTGCCTGAAAAAAGCAATTTCTTCAATCCAGGCGGATGGGTCTGACCCTGCATCGGCATAGTGGTGTCCAAAACGTCTTCCGCTAAAATGTTTATATTTTTCTAAACAATTGAGCGGTCGTGGATTGGCCTTCAAATCGGTCGGTCGAAAACATATTAAAATTTTTCAAAAAAAACTTTAAAAAAGTTTGGCATTACGTGAATTTGTAATATCTTTGCAGCCCCGTTTAATGGGAGAATTGTATTTAGTTGACTGGAAATAATAGACTTACAAAAAGTATAGACAATGTTACAACCAAAGAAAACCAAGCTCAGAAGGCAGCAGAAAGGCCGTATGAAGGGTAATGCCCACCGCGGCACCGAACTTTCCTTCGGCTCTTTCGGCATCAAGACCCTCGAGTCGGCATGGCTCACAGGTCAGCAGATAGAGGCTGCCCGTCAGGCTGTAGTGCGTTACATGAAACGTGAAGGTAAGATTTGGATTCGCGTTTTCCCTGACAAACCTTACACAAAGAAACC
>DWYD01000186.1 GCA_019118865.1 Candidatus Coprenecus merdipullorum
TGTCCATTGAGTATGTCTTGCCTCCTTGAGTCATCTCGGGCTTGCCGGTCACGACACCGGCCGTATCGGCCACTCCGGCTGCGTAGACCACCTGCCGGTCCATATCGTACTCCATGTACTCAGCCTTGAGAACCATATCTCCGTAGGTAACGCTCACGTCCCCATAATAATAAATCATTTTCCTGCCTGATGAAAAGTCCTCAATCACAGAATCAACGGCCGTGGAGAAAGCAGGCATGTCAAGCATTCCCTGCACTGTATCCGCCGCCGACAGCGAATCCTGCACAACCAGAGAGTCTGAAACTGGCAGCAGGGAATCTGCAAGCATGGCAGTATCCTCAATCACTGAAAGAGCGACTGAGTCTCCCAGCACGCGTGCTCGCGGCATGCCGGTTGAATCAGGGACATCACCCGTCCTCAGCGGTATTCCCTGCCGCATCCTGTCATAAAGAGAATCCAGCACTTGGGACCTTCCTGTAGAATCGGGACGGAACCCCTTATGACGAAACGCATCGGCCTCTACTGCAGTCATCATTACGGCTGCCAGCATCACGACAAGGTTCATCAATATTTTAAGGGGCTTCATTAAATATAATGAGGATATGAATTAAATTTTAGAAATTCTGCCGACAAATATAAGCGTTTTTTGAAAAATAGCAAAACTCATACCGAAGTTTTATTAACTTTGCTATCAGAAATGAGAAAATCTATTGCAATCATCATCCTGTCGGCCATTATCCCGACACTCATGTACGGATTTACGCTATCAGCTCAAAACAAACAGGTTGTTGAGTTGAAAACTGTAGTAATCGATGCCGGACACGGAGGGCATGACCCCGGAGCAGTCAACGGCAAAATTTATGAGAAAAATATTACCCTTTCCGTAGCCAAGCGGCTCGGAGACCTCATAAAACGCAGCTATCCTTCTGTAAATGTCATCTACACACGCGATGACGACACCTTTGTCGAGCTGTACAAAAGAGCGGACATCGCCAACAAAAACAACGCAGACCTGTTCATATCCATTCATGTCAATGCTGTAGACAACCGCTCCGTCCGCGGCCACGAGACCTTCGTAATGGGACAGGACAAGAACAGTGAGAATCTGGAAATCTGTCAGCTGGAAAACAGCGTAATTACGTTAGAGGATGACTACACATCCAATTACCAAGGATTTGACCCAAAGAACCCCGAATCCTACATTATATTCTCCCTTCTTCAGAATGCCCATCTGGAACAAAGCCTTGATTTCGCGACACTCGTACAGCAGAACGCCGAAGCGGGTCCCATAACCAACAATAGAGGTGTCAAACAGGCCAACTTCATAGTCCTTTGGAAATGCACCATGCCGGCAGTGCTCATAGAGCTGGGATTCCTGACAAACCAGAACGACATGCGGGCTCTCACAGACAAAAACTCCCAGCAGCGGATTGCGACAAATATATTCAAGGCATTTCAGACGTATAAGAAAAATTACGACACTGACATCTACATTCCCTCCGGAGACAACGGCACATCCGGAACAGTTCCCGTCCAGGAGCCATCTGTCCAGTCTTCGGAATTCGGCATACAGATCATGGCTTCATCACGCCTCCTGCCTCCGGATGCCGCTGCATTCAAAGGATGGCAGTGCAGTTACATCAAATCCGGAAAACTCTACAAATACTATATAGGAGGGTACAGCACCCGCGAGGAAGCCAAAAGAGACCTGCAGCGGATCCGAAAGAGCTTCCCCGAGGCTTTCATCATTAAAACAGAATAGCACAGACATGAGGAAAGAAGTCAGAATAGGCCTGTTCGCAGCTGCGGTTACAGCTGCCGCTGTTTTCACGGTGGAATTTCTCAAAGGCAAGGACATTTTCTCCAAGACCGATACTTATTATATTATATACCCTTCTGTGGACGGTGTGGATGTCTCCACTGCCGTAACGGTCGGAGGATATACGGCAGGAAGAGTCTCTGACGTGGAATACAATCCGGAAGCAATGAACTACACCGTGAGCGTATCCGTTTCCAGAGAATTCACATTCCCGGACGACAGCCGTATGGAAGTATACAGTTCGGACATCATGGGGACCAGAAAGATAAGAATAGCAGCAGGAAATTCAAATACAACGGCAGCATCCGGAGATACAATCCGAGGCGTAATAGAACCGGACATACTGTCCTCACTGGCCGGCAGTATTGAGCCTGTGGCCGCCGGTCTGGACACACTGGTACGCGGCCTCAACCGGACAGTGGAGTCAGTCAACCTGATTCTCGATAAAAACAGCCGGGACAGGATAAACTCAATACTGGGCAATATGGAGGCTATAACGGAGGATCTGAGTCTCATAGCAGGCACATTCAGAGATAAAAATCCTGAAATAAGGCAGATTATAACCCGTCTCAGCTCTATTTCGGCCAGGCTGGACTCAGCAGCCGTATCAGCAGCAGGCACCCTCGACAATGCAGAGGCGGTGACCGCCTCACTCAGGGATGCCCGTATCGGTGAAACCGTAGAATCAATACACAGCCTCGTGCTCAAACTTCAGGACCCATCCGGAAGCCTCGGCAGACTCATAGTCTCAGACTCACTGTACAACTCCCTTACGCAGCTGTCCAATGACTTGGATTCCCTGGTCCGGAAAATAGAGGATGACCCCAAAAAGTACATAAAAATTTCTGTATTTTGAAATAAAATTGCAACAATTTTAGATGTTAAATTTTTTTTAAATTTTTTCATCTTGTTTATCAAGATGTTTAAATTTTAGCAGGAATTTTAATTTTTTTTATTGGATTTTTTTACTCACTTTTGTCGTCCGCAACGGCGGAAATGTAGTACTGAAATTAACCACAATCAATTTAGACTTTCAAGGAATGAAATATAGTGAAGCATGGGATAACTGTCTGGAAATCATAAAGGATAATATTCCAGAAAGCAGTTTCAGGACTTGGTTTGAGCCCATAAGGCCAGTCAAGATGGACGGCTGCACACTCACTATACAGGTTCCTTCAAGCTATTTCCCGGAATTCATTGAGGCCCACTTCATCGACATACTCAGCAAGACCCTCAAAAGAGTGATCGGACCGGATGCGAAACTGGTGTATGAGGTGCCGGTGGTCAAGGACGCTACAGTAAGATATCCGGCAGCCAAGCCGGCATCCGGAATCAGCAATCCCGACATAGCCCTGCCCAAGGAAAAAGTACAGGAGATCGAGGACCCCTACATCATCCCCGGCATCAAGGGCATCACCGTCAACCCCAACCTCAACCCCAACTACTCCTTCGACAACCTCATCGAAGGTGACTGTAACCGCCTCGGCCGCGCCGCCGGCATGGCCATCGCCGAGAATCCCGGCAGCACCGCGTACAATCCTTTTTTTGTTTACGGCGGTCCCGGTCTCGGCAAGACCCACCTCGCCCAGGCGATAGGTATCGACATCAAGGAGAGATTCCCCGACAAGGTAGTACTCTACGTTACGGCCAACCATTTCCAGACCCACTATATGGACGCGGTCATCAAGAATGCCGTAACCGACTTCCTGCACTACTACCAGTCGATGGACGTGCTTATAATAGATGACGTACAGGAGTTCGCCGACAAACCCGGCACCCAGAACGCCTTCTTCCAGATATTCAACTATCTGCACCAGCTCGGCAAGCAGCTGATATTTACATCTGACCGTGCCCCCGTAGACCTTCAGGGCCTGGAGCAGAGACTCCTGTCCCGCTTCAAGTGGGGTCTGACCACCGAACTGTTGCCGCCCGACATGGAGACACGTGTGGCCATACTCAAGGCCAAGAGTTTCAAGGAGGGCATCATCCTCGGAGACGACATCATCAGGTACATCGCCGGCAAGGTCACAGACAACGTCCGCGAGCTCGAGGGCACCCTCGCCTCCCTGATGGCCCATGCCACCCTGACCAAGAAGAAAATCACTCTTCAGCTGGCCCAGGAAGTCCTGGAGAAGATAGTCACCGTCAACCGCTCCGAGATGTCCATCACCAAGATCCGCAACACCGTCAGCGACTACTTCGGCATCACCAACGAGCTCATGCTCTCCAACACCCGCAAGAGAGAGATCGTCCAGGCCCGCCAGATCGCCATGTACCTCTGCCGCAACATGACAGGCAAGTCCCTGACCGCAATCGGTGCCGAGCTCGGAGGCAAGAACCACGCCACCGTCCTCCACGCCTGTGAGACAGTGGGCGACCTGATGGCCACTGACCGCTCTTTCAAGCAGTATGTGACGGACATCGAGAAAAAACTCAGATCCAACATCTAAACATCATACAACCATGACTTCAGCACAAGTTCTCTCCCACTTCCGCGAGATTATGACTATTCCGCGCGAGTCGGGCCACGAGGAGCACATCATCGCTTACCTCCAGAAGTTCGCCGCCGACCGCGGCATGGACTGCAGGACCGATGAGGCCGGCAATGTCCTCATCACCATACCCGCCACCCCCGGCCGGGAGAACGCCCCGACCCTCATCCTCCAGAGCCATTCCGACATGGTCTGCGAGAAGAACAGCGGGGTCGAGCACGATTTCTCCAAGGACCCCATCAAGGCAGTGGTGGAGGACGGATGGCTGATAGCCAAGGACACCACTCTCGGAGCCGATTGCGGCATAGGCATAGCTGCCCAGCTGGCCGTACTGGAGGACAAGGAACTTCCTCACGGCAGGATAGAGTGCCTCTTCACCACCTCGGAGGAGACCGGACTCGACGGGGCCTTCGCCCTCAAACCGGACTTCCTCACCGGCAGCATCCTGCTCAACCTCGACTCAGAGGATGAGGGCGAGCTGTTCATCGGCTGCGCCGGAGGCATCGACACCACGGCGAAATTCCACTACACCCCTGTCCCCGTACC
>DWYD01000187.1 GCA_019118865.1 Candidatus Coprenecus merdipullorum
ATTGACATCCCTGTATTGTTCCAGCAACAATCTCAGCGAGCTGGATTTATCGGACAAGACTGCATTGACAACTCTGTCTTGTTCCAACAACAATCTCAGCGAGTTGGATTTGTCGGCCAATACTGCATTGACATCCCTGAGCTGTTACGGCAACAAGTTGACAGCTCTGGATATCCGTAATAATGTCAACTTAGAGGGTGCTAAGGTCGGATGTCAGACAGATGCAGATGGAAATTATGAGTATATGTATCTGTATGTCACCGAGGCTCAGCTGGAGCAGTGGAACAATACGTGGAGCGATAATGGCTGGAATGAGTACGTAGTAGTGTCTACACAGGAGAATTATTTCGACATCTCCCCTCAGTCGTTCAATGTGCCTGCCTCCGGCGGAGAGATTACCGTCAATATCAGCACAGACCAGGACTATACAGTCGATATAGTGAATCCGGAGTGGATAACCCTGGTGTCCGGCGAGGGCGTGAAGATAGGCGAGCTGGTCTTCAAGGTCGCGGAGAACCCTGATGCGGCCGAGCGTACCGGTATGATTCAATTCTGCGCCGGGGCGAACTGCTACAATGTGACCGTTACCCAGGCCGGAGGAGATGGAAATGACCCGTCAGGAGACAATGAGGGCTTCGGAAACGATGACGAGTATGATTTATAACTAAAACACAGAATCTATGAAACACAGAATATTTTTAATACCGGTCTGCGTCCTTGCTGCATTCTGGCTTGCCGGATGTAACAAGGAAGAGGACCTCTCGGGATTGACAGAGATGTCGACATCTACATTCCGCGGTGTCATTGAGTCCGGAGATACCAAAACTGTGCTGGAGGACGGGGATTCGGAAACGGAATATCACTACGTGCTGTGGACGCCTGGAGATGCGATAGGTGTGACGTCAGCAGCTTCATTCAACCGGTACGAGTATCTCGGAACAGAAAATACGGCCAGTGCCGAGTTCAGCGGAGACCCTATTCAGGGCGAGCTGTTCTATGCAGTCTATCCTTATTCGGGAGACGCGGTGATGTCCGGCAGCGTCCTTACACTGGAGCTGCCTTCCGTTCAGGAATATGCCGAGGCCTCGTTCGCCCCCTCCTCGTCTCCGATGGTCGCCAAAAGCGGGAGCACGGACCTGGAGTTCAAGAACCTCTGCGGCCTCCTGAAGCTCAATCTGACGGGAACGGCGACCGTGCGTTCCGTGGTATTCCGCAGCAGCGGCCGTGGAGTGTCCGGTCAGGCCACGGTGGACATGGACTATGAGAGCGTGCCGGAGCTGGTGATGTCTGATGGAGCCGGTACATCGGTGACCCTGGACTGCGGCGAGGGCGTGGCCCTTAGCGGGACCGTCCCTGTGCCGTTCTACATCGTGCTGCCTTCCGGGACATACGATGAAGTCTCTATAGAGGTTATCACAGCTGACGGGAAGGTGATGACCAAAAGCAATTCGGGTCTGGTGATCAACCGGAGCATGGTGCGTCCGACCTCAGACGTGGAGTTCGTGCCCGATGAGGTGCTGGGTGACCGCGAGGCTCTGATAGCGTTCTACAATGCTACCGACGGTCCGAACTGGACTGACAACACGAACTGGTGCAGCGACGAGCCGCTGGATACGTGGTACGGTGTCATGACGGACAGCGAGGGGCGAGTGACAAGAATTTCTCTGGCGAACAACGGATTGTCAGGTGATGCCGGCAATACACTGGCACCACTTACCGAGTTGACATACCTGTCTTGTGAAAACAACAATCTCAGTGAGTTGGATTTGTCTGGTAATACTGCATTGACAATCCTGTATTGTTATAACAATAATCTCAGCGAGCTGAATTTATCGAATAATACCGCACTGGAAAAGCTGTATTGTCCCAACAACAGTCTCAGCGAGCTGGATTTGTCTTACAATACTGCATTGAGATATCTGGATTGTTACGGCAATAGACTGACAGTGCTGGATGTCCGTAATAATGTAAATTTAGGAGAATCCGTTAAAGTCGGCCGCCAGACAGATGTAGACGGAAATTATGTGTGTATGTATCTGTATGTCACCGAGGCTCAGCTGGAGCAGTGGAACAATTCGTGGCGCGGTTTGATCAACAATGAGTACGTTGAAGTGTCAACACAAGAGAATTATTTTACTATCTCGCCTCAGTCGTTCGAGGTGCCTGCCGCCGGCGGAGCGATTACCGTCAATATCAGTACAGACCAGGATTATACTGTTGATATAACGAATCCGGAGTGGATAAGTCTGGTGTCCGGTGAGGGCTTGAAAGTAGGTCAATTGGTCTTCAAGGTCGCGAAGAACACAGATGCGGCTGAGCGTACCGGTATGATCCAGTTCTGCGCCGGAGTGAACTGCTATGTCGTGGAGGTGCGTCAGGAGGCAGGCTCTCAGGGCGGGGAAGAATGGCCTTTCAATAGGACGTTCTACCACCGTTCTCTGGGCATGAGGTTCACTGCCGACTGGTGCGGGTACTGTCCCAATATGTCTGCCGCATTCAGTACAGTGCAGGAGCAGCTTCCCGATAAGTTTGAAGTAGTCAACTACCATGGCAGTAACAGCGGACTGGCCTTTTCTCCCACATCTGTTCTGATGAGTCAGTATGGAATTACCGGTTTCCCTTCCGGCATCGTGGACGGCAGGATGGAGGTGGCAAATTATGAACAGTCAGTAATCGTATCAATGGTCAAAACTGCAATCAGCGAGACAGAGTCCACTTATCCCACCGTCTCCGGCATCAGCTTCAACTCTTCCATCTCGGGCCAGACCCTGACGGCGGACGTTACCCTGTACCTGAAGGAGGCGGCCGACTACAAGGTGACGGTGGTGGTGCTCGAGGACGGCATAGTCGGATATCAGGCCAATTACTATGGTGAAACCTACTATGACTACGTGCATGACGGTGTCGCCCGCATAGCCCTGTCGAATATTTCCGGAGATGCGTTCACCACTACGGAGAACAACGTCACCCGGACCTTCTCCTACAGTGTGGAGATTCCTGCAGACTACGTCAAGGACAACCTCCGCATCCTGGTCTATGTCCAGAGGGCATTCGGCTCACAGCCGGTAATCAGCAGCGGTGATTACGGAGGCTACTATGTCGATAACTGCGCCTCCGGAAAGGCCGGCTCGTCCCTCGAGCTGGTGACTGTCGAGGATTTGGAGGATATCGGAGGCGGCAATGAGGACTTCGGCAATGATGACAGACATGAATGGTAACTGATAAAATGATTGAGTATGAAAAAACTTGACAACATCATAATCTTAATATCTGCCTTGCTGCTTTCCTTTGCCATGCTGTCGGGATGCAGCAAGGAGGAAGATATTTCAGTTCTGGAAGAGTCCTCCGTTATGTTTTTCCATGCCGTGACGGAGTCGGGCGGGACCAAGACCGTCATGGAGAACGGTGACTCTGAGACCGAGTCCCATCCCGTGCTGTGGACGCCCGGCGATGCTATATGGGTAGGTACAGCCGATGCCTCCGGAAAATATGTGTACGAGGGAACAGAAGAGACCGCTTATGCGGATTTCGGAGGTACTTCACTTAAAGGAAGTACTTATTATTCCATTTATCCTTATTCGGAGGAAGTTTATATGTCGGACGGAATCCTGTTTTTCGAGATGCCGGCCGTGCAGAAATACACTCCTCTGTCTTTTGGACCGGCCGCTTCCCCCATGGTGGCCGTAAGTTCGTCCACAACCTTGAGATATAAGAATCTATGCGGTTTGTTGAAATTGAATTTGTTGGGAGAGGAAACAATCCAGTCTATTTCCTTCAGTGCCAGGGATGCCGCCGGCAACAGTATCATGGTTGCCGGCCGTGCGAAAGTGGATATGGGGTATCTTTCAGTCCCGGAATTGGTGATGGATCAGTATGCGAATCCTTCAGTAATACTTGATTGTGGAGAAGGCGTGACGTTGAGCAATACGGAGATTACACCTTTTTACATGGTCTTGCCCCCAGGAACATATGAGGAGTTTACTCTTATTATTGTCACTACAGATGGAAAGGTTATGGTTAAAAAAAGTAACAATCTTGAAATTAATCGCTCAAGGGTCAAACCTACGGCCGAATTGACCTTCGAAGAGTCTGGGCTGATAGAATTGGACGGCAGAAAGAAACTGGTTCATGCTGAAGGAGGAGAAGTTACACTGGAATTCGAAGCAAACATAGAGACGGAAGTCATAATTCAGGGAGATGCGCAGGATTGGATTAAAGTTATCCCTGATACACGTGCAATGCAGCGTTATGCGGTAACTTTATGGGTTGATCCGAATACCGCAGAAGAGCGACGTACTGCCTTAGTGGAAGTCAGGGCTGTCGACGGTCAGCTTTCTATTGTGTACGAGATTGAACAGTTAGGCTGTAAAGAGGAGATAGAGATTGATCCTGATGCGGTGCCTGATAATGAGATATGGTATGTGACTAAAAATAAGATAAAAGCATCTTTTTCTGGCCAAGAGTTTAATGCCTCTATTGTTTCACATACTTATGAAGAGGGGAAATGGGTAATAAAATTTGATGCGCCTGTTACGAAAATAGAATGGCCGTCTTTTATAAATACAAATGACATTATTACGGGGCTTTTTTTACCAGATTGTATGACTCACATTAACAACATTGTAGGTAATTTTGAATTAACAGAATTCCGTATACCTAAATCGCTAAAGTCATTACAAATGCCTGAGAACTCATTAAACGATAGTGGAACGTTACAGCAACTGACGGGATATAATGTGTCAGAAGACGGTCACAGTTTGGTGATAGATGGCGTGTTGGTGTGGTTCGTACCTGGAGAGCTGGCAGAATATACTACGCCAAATGGAATTATATCTATAGGACAGCAGGCTTTTAGTGGTTGTAAGACTAATAAAATAATAATTGCAGAAGGCGTGACGACTATTCAGACGGAGGCATTTTGGGGTGATGCATCTTTTTTAGAGGAAGTGTTTCTGCCGGAAAGTCTTCAGAATATCGAAGCCTATGCTTTTGCTCGGAACTCTAAAATAAAGAGATTTTACGGACCATCAAGATTTGTTTCAGAAGATGGTATGTGTTTGTATGTGGATAATTATAATTCATTGGGATTACGATATTTGGTGAGTTTTGCTAGTGGTGCTGGATTGACTTCTTATGAAATTCCTAATGGAATAGAAGGTATAGAAAATTATAGCATATATTATGCAGATGAGCTTCGAGAATTGACAATACCTGAGACAGTGAAAGAAATTGGGCCTGTGGCTTTTGAGGGTACTTATAATATAGAGCGTTTGTATGGTCCAAATGTGTTGGATGATGGAAGAAGTTATGCCGTTGATAATAGATTGCTATATGTGGCTGATAAGGGTATTGTTGAATATGTGGTGCCTGAAAATGTGACAGTACTAGGATATCAGGTTTTTGGGCAAAAACAGCATTTGGAAAATATTGTGATGACAGATAATGTGATATCTGTAGAAGGTTACGGATATTTATTCAATGAATCACCAAATATTAAGACGGTCACAATTTCAGCTAGAATGCAGGATTTAAAATACGATCCTTTTGACTCAAATTCTAAATGTGAGAGAGTATATTTAAGAGCGCCGGTCCCTCCTGCTATAAGTCATAATTTCCCTGAAAATATACCAACGCAGTATGCCAATCTTACCATCTATGTTCCAGAAGAATCTCTGGAATTATATATGTCCTCACCGGACTGGGCTCCATATCAAGGATATTTCGAAGGGTATGACTATGGAGACCTGAGTGAGTTCTATCCTGATGTCTATACTTCGACCGACTACAGCGCTGACGGTCAGGTGGAACTGCTTCAGTCAGCTACAGTCGGCAACGGCATCGACATAGTCCTGATGGGCGACGCTTATTCGGACAGACTGATTGCGGACGGGACCTACCGCAGTGTGATGGTGAATACGATGGAGCAGTTCTTTTCCCAGGAGCCGTACAAGAGTTTCCGCGATTATTTCAATGTGTATATGGTGAATGTCGTGTCTCCGAACGAGGTGTATGAGGAGGGCAGCCGGACGGCTCTGAGTACGTGGTTTGGAGGGGGTACTTCAGTTGGAGGAGATGATCAGACTGTATTCAATTATGCTCTCAATGCGATTACTCCTGATAGACTCGATGAGGCTTTGCTGGTGGTGATGATGAACAGGGATTATTACGCCGGGACGTGCTGGATGTACTATCCGTCCGAAGGTGATTACGGTAACGGGGTGTCCGTGGCATACTTCCCTACCAGCAGCGATGAGGCCACTTTCCGCGGTCTGATCCTGCATGAGGCCGGTGGTCACGGCTTCTCCAAGCTCGCGGATGAGTATGCGTATGAGTCGATGGGACAGATTCCCGGAGATGAGGTGACCAACTGCATGAATCTCTGGGATTTCGGTTGGTACAAGAACATAGACTTCACCTCTGACCAGACGCTTGTCAACTGGGCGAAGTTCATAACCGATGAGCGTTATCAGTATGACGGCCTGGGTGTCTTTGAGGGCGGTTACACTTACTGGACCGGCGTATGGCGTCCGACCGAGAACAGCATCATGCGCTACAATGAGGGAGATTTTAACGCACCTTCCCGTGAGTGCATCTACATCCGTATCCACAAGCTGGCGTTCGGTGCTGACTGGCAGTACGACTACGAGGACTTCGTGGCCTATGACGCTGTCAACCGTAGGACTTCTCCCATGACTGAACCGTCCTACGTGCTCCGTCGGAATGAGCCGACCGCTCCTCCTGTGATAGTCCGCAAGACCTGGCGCGAGGTCATGGATGAATGATCCGGGATATCCCGTTGAAAAAATATGCTTAACATTAATATAAGTTCTTATGGGAAAATTAAAATTTATTTGTTCAGCCCTTGTTGCAGCTGTTGTGCTGCTTACGATGAGCACCGGGTGCACCAAGGAGGAGGTTGTGTCGTCTATCAAACTCAGCCATTCGTCAGTCGCACTGTCTTTAGGAGAGACTGTTACGCTGATAGCCACTGTTTATCCGGAAGATGCTGTAGATAAAGCTGTCACATGGTCTTCATCGAACTCCAGTGTCGCGTCAGTCGTTGGCGGCAAAGTGGCGGCATTATCTGTCGGATCTGCAGTTATCACAGCTAAGGCCGGTAATTGCAGTGCTGTATGCACGGTGACTGTAAGCGCTGTTGAAGTGAGTAAGATAGAACTTAGTCAGACATCACTGACACTGTTCGAGGGAGATACAGTCCAGTTGACAGCGACCGTTTATCCTGAGAATGCCACAGATAAAACCGTCACGTGGTCATCCTCTGATACGAGTGTCGTAACCGTTGACAACGGCAAGATAACGGCAATATCCATCGGCTCCGCAACAGTGACAGCCAGTTCTGGCAATGTCACTGCTGGGTGTTCCGTAAAAGTGAATCCAGTCGAAGTGACGTCTATAGAGCTCAGCCAGACATCAGTATCTCTGTTAGTCGGTGAGTCAGTCGAGTTGACAGCGACCGTTTATCCTGAGAATGCGACGGATCAAACTGTTACATGGTCATCATCTGATACGGATGTTGTAATCGTTGACGACGGCAAGGTGACAGCGTTGTCCCCCGGATTCGCAACAGTTACGGCCCGTTCTGGCAATGCTGAGGCCGAATGTTCCGTGACAGTGAATCCAGTCGAAGTGACATCGATAAAGCTCAGCCAGACATCAGTATCTCTGTTAGTCGGTGAGTCGGTCGAGTTGACAGCGACCGTTTATCCTGAGAATGCCACAGACAAAACCGTCACGTGGTCATCATCCAGTCC
>DWYD01000188.1 GCA_019118865.1 Candidatus Coprenecus merdipullorum
GTACAGTTCTGTTTCAGGTCTGCTAGCAGGGTATCGACCGACATGCGTTTCTCGTGATACAGATGGTACTCCGTGGTGTCCCACGCCATGACCGACTCTCCGAGGGTTGCGAGCTCCGTGATGCGGCGGTGTACGGTGTTGATGTCCCTGCGGACAGACCGTATCTCCGTCCCCTCTTTCTCAATCTCCCTTATCCTCGCGCGGTCGAAGACAAGGATGGCGGTCATGCTGCCGATGACCGCCACCAGGATGACGTAACCGAAAAGTATCTTTTTATGTAATGATATCGCCATTGGCTTGCGGTGTGTTCTTATGGTCCGGGACATACCGCCTGCGGCGGGTGATGTTCAGTGCGGAGCGGCGGTCAGGCCTGCGGACCGCTCAGTATTGCCTCAAGTGCTGATGACAGCCTGAGGATGTCCTCCTCCGTGTGGGTGGCCAGGATGCTTATCCTTATCCTTGCGTCCTTGTCCCTGACGGCGGGGTAGCAGATTCCTATCGCGTATATCCCCATCTCCAGCAGCCGTGCGGACAGGTCCTTCACCCGCTTGTTGTCCCGTATCCTTACCGGGAATATCTGGGATACTGAGGGGGACGTGTCTATTCCGAGCCTTGCCGTCTCGGAACGGAACAGCCTCACGTTGGCCCACAGCCTTTCCCTTATCTCGGGATGCGACCTTATTATCTCCAGCGCTTTCAGCGACGACGCCATGACCTGCGGCGAGGGCGATGCGGAGAACACCGTGTGCGGCGAGTAGTAGCGCAGGTACTGGACTATCCTTCTGGACGAGGCTGCGAAACCGCCGACGCATCCGAAAGCCTTGCTGAGAGTTCCCGTGACGATGTCCACCTTGCCGAGCAGTCCGTAGTGGTCCGCGACACCGCGTCCATCAGGGCCGAACGTGCCTATGCCGTGGGCGTCATCCAGCATGACGAAGGCCCCGTACCTGTGGCACAGCTCCAGCATCTGCGGCAGCAGGGAGATGTCGCCGTCCTGGGAATAGACGCCGTCTATGATAAGCAGCTTGGTCCTGTACCGGTCCCTCACGTTCCTGAGAACCGTCTCCAGGTAGTCCAGGTTGTTGTGCCCTATGTTCTTGGTGTTGGTTCCCGCCAGACCGTTCAGAGAGCTGGAGTGGATGAACGAGTCTATGAGGGCGATGTCGTTCTTTCCGAGCAGGGCGCGCAGGACTCCCTCGTTGGCTCCGAAACCGGACGAGAACACGAGGCAGTCCTCGCAGCCGGTAAAGGCGGCCAGAGCCGACTCCAGCTCGCTCTGCAGGTCCATGAGCCCGCCTATGATGGGGGCGGCGCATACGCCGGTGCCGTATTTCTCCACGGCGGAGACACCGGCGGCGATGGTCTCCGCGTTTCTCGACATCCCGAGGTAGTCGTTGGACACGAAGCTTACGACATCCCTGTATTCTCCCGTATAGGGCATCCGTACCGTCATCCGGCTGCCTGTGTTTGTCCTGGACCCTATGAAGTATCCGTTATGTCGGAATCCGTCCATCTGGTCCACGAATTCCTGGAAGCTGTCGGCCCGTTCCGCCATGTTCTCGTCGGTGGCCAGGCTGAAATCCTTTAAGCTGAGTAATCTGTCCATATCCGGTTATAAATTTCTATGTATTGACAAAATAACGTTGCGGATGCAATTATAATGAAAAATAAATTAAGAAACTACAAATTCGGCACCTTTATATCTATTTTGTGATATGCTTTAGGAAACATGGTGCGGTCGTGCCGGCAAACACTTGCATATATGGAAATTGTTATTAATTTTGTGGCGCATTCAGATTAACAACAGGCATCAATGGAAACGAAGAAGAAAAGAATCAGAAGGACGAACGCGGAGGTTGAGAGCGCCATATCCACGGCGATGGACAGGCTCGTGGAGAAGCACGGGCTGCTGAACATAACGGCCAACATGCTCATGGCGGAGGCCGGCATAGAGAGCCCCGTGTTCTTCAACAGGTACGGCTCCATTGACGACCTGATATACGAGTACATCTGCGGAAAGGATTTCTGGATTGCAGGCAAGCTGCCTTATAAGGATATTGAGAGCCAGGGGCCAGAGGATTACTATATTAACACACTCCTCAAGTTGGCGGACTTGCTGAGGGAGTCCAAGTTCTCGAGGGACGCGCTGACTTGGGAGCTGTCGTCTGAATCGGAAGCCGCTGTCAGGATTGCCGGGCTGAAGGAGATGGAGAACGAGGCCCTTCTGCTGTACTACTCAAAGGTGTTCAAGGACACAGACATCAATATCCGGGGAATTACGGCGATACTGATTTCCGCAATATACTATCTCTACCTGCATAAGAACAAGTCCGCGTTCTGCGGAATAGACCTCAACACGAAAAGCGGCAGGGATGAGCTCGCGGGGCTGCTGAGGACTGTCGTCCGGAGGATGTTCTCCGGTGTGGACAGCGGCTACGCCGACAGCAGGACCGTCGAGACAGCGCGCAGGATGGCGGACAAGGGCATGGACACCAGGACGATCTCGGAGGTTCTTGACCTCTCGGAGGAGGATTTGAGAGAAGTGCTGGCGGAGAAGTCCCAGGCGGAATAAATTCTTCGGTTCAGGCAGGTTCTTCCATCCGGCCCGGCCGCCGGATGGCGTTTATGTCTCTATTTGGATTAACGCTGACTAGTCTGATTTTTCTTTCCGTTCTTGGAATAATTATATGCTGGTGCTTGGATTGTCCTGGCGCACAGTGGTGTTGTGCTGTTTACGCCTGTCCGACACACACCGCTTAATTGCCATAACTGAATCCATGCGGCAGTACTGTGCCGCTATGAATGTAAGGGCAGGGATATTCTTATAGCGCCTGATGTCATACATGTAAAGTGATTTATATAAACAATATTGAATTACTTCACTTATAGTCAACTAAATATCCAGCATTGTCTTTTATTTGGTTTACTGCTATTATCCTGAATAATAAATAAAATATTTAGTGAATGTAAAATATAAATATAAAAATTTGATATATTTTGCGAATACTAAAATTTTTATATATAACTTTGTGCAAAGCAAGAAAAACAAGGAGGTGATAATGATTCCACCGGACAAATCAGTTTCCCGCACAGTCAAGGCTTAGAAATACCCATGCGGGACGGCAGTCCGACTCCATCTGCCGATATCAAAAAGGGAGAGTGCGTGTAATCAACATTAAAACAAATGATTCATGAAAAATATTAGAGACGTCAAATGCACGCATCTGTCAAAGAAACAGATGGGAATAATTTCCGGTGGTGCAAAATACAATTGTTATACCTATAATAGGATTACAGGCGATAGTTCGGATGTTTTTACTATGAACTTTGATTCGCCCCAGGATCTCTTGAATTGGTATAACAGTTTACCTTGGGGAACAATAGGTGCTTGTACTAAAGCAGATATAGCACAGGATAACTGGAACAGGAATCCTGGCATAAACGATTTCGGTTTCTAGATTTGAGGGCATACATGGAGTGCTGACAAGTAACCATGTATGCCCTTAAGCATTTAAGGGCCATCTCACAATTTAGAAAAATAGGAAAGTCATTATGAGACCTTTAACGGGAATCGTGATTCTCTTAATATTAATTGTTGCAAACACCCTTGCGGTAAGTCAAGATCTTCCCGACAGCTTCGCGATGTACGGAGAGGGAAAGGAACCGACGATCAATTACGTAAAAGCCGTAGATTCGGTTCTCATAGATACAGCCCGGCTTACCGTAATATACAGTGCGTATTACAGGCTGTACGACAGCGGCTTTGACCGGCGTCATCTGACATCGCTGCATGTCGGCGACAGATACTCGCTGTTCAATGACATGGCGCAGCATATACGGAGCAGGCATTTTTTCATAGAGAGCGAACGCAATCTGCGGGGTGAGGCCAATAATCAGGAAATGAAAGATTATGGAGTAGGTTCACCGTCCTATTTTTACAAGTCCGTCACGTATGACTACGGTTCAGGCAAGTTCAAGGTTGTCGTACCCGATATCTGGGCCTTCAATCCCGCAACACTGTATAACCTGGCCCACATTTACGAGGAGGACGCTCCGGCTTTGGAGTGGGAGATGACCGGAGAGCACGGCCCGGTGGCGTCGTATGATTGCCAGAAGGCCGAGTGCGACTTCCGTGGCCGGAGGTGGGAGGCGTGGTTCACCCCTGAGATACCGGTAAGCGAGGGCCCGTGGAAGCTCAAGGGCCTGCCCGGGCTGATACTGTACGCCAGAGACACCACGGGACAGTACAGCTTCGAGGCTGTGTCGGTGACCGACAGTCCCGAGCCTTTCTACGACTATGTTTATGAGCACGAGGACAGGACGACCTACCGCAGGTTCAAACGTTACGAGCGCAGCTGCTTCCGCTGGCCGAAGTCCTTCAACGAGGGCACGACTGTCTATATCGTGACCGGCAAGGGCATCGAGGAGGCCGATTACCGGAACTGGCGGATGCCCTATTATCCCATGGAATGGTGAGTTTCAAAATGCCTGGATATTAATAAGTTTTAAATTTGAGTTACCAAGCCGAAGTGTTAGAATCACAAAATAGCAACAGCAAAGGGGGTGAATATGGTTCCGCCTGACAGATTGGAATCCCGCATAGAGGCCCGGGGGACCATGCGGGACGGCAGTCCGACTCCTTCTGCCGATACCCAAAAGGGAGAGTGTGTATAATCAACATTAAAACAAAGATATCATGAAAAACATTAGGGATTTCAAAAACATCCGTCTCTCTAAAAAGCAGATGGGAAACATCTCAGGAGGAAAAACATTCAGATGCCATATAACCTATTCCAATGAATCTGACACTTGGATAAATATGGACTTTGACTCTCCGCAGGACATTCTGGACTGGTACAACAGTCTGCCGCGGGGAACACATGCTGAGTGCAGCCCGTTCCAGACATGGCGGGATGATACCATATCCGACCCGTATATTGACATGCCGACATATCCGTGATCCTGACGGTCAACGGCCATGTTATGAAGTAAAAACATCAGACAAGCGGAGAATTCTTCCCTCCGCTTGTCTACAAAACTCACCACCATGTCATCTATCATCCGCAGCTTATCGGCAACCCTTCTGTGCCTGTCTCTGTCGGTACAGTCTCTCAGCGGTCAGGACTTCATGTCCGGAGGATTCGCGATGTACGGAGACGGCAAAACGCCCTCTACTCCACCGTCTTTGAAGGCAGTTGACTCAGTCCTGCTGGACACGGCCCTCCTGACAGTACGGTACAGGGCATCGTATCTTATGTATCCCGGAGCCTTGTCGAGATGGCATGTCGCCATGCTGCACGTGGGGTCCTCGCACTCATTGTTCTATGATTTCACCGGTCATATAAAAGACAGATACGACTATATACTGGTGGATAATCTGGATGATATGTGGAGTAATTCAAAGGCATTGGAGAAGGAACGTGCCGAGCAGCTGACCGCCTACGGAGACTTGGGCTTGAGAGGATCATACTTCTACCGCTCCGTGATGTATGACCGCAGGACGGGAAAGTCCAAAGTGGTGGTTCCAGACATATGGGTTCCAACACAGCCATACTACACTTACAGCCTGGCTCATATCTACGAGGAGGATGTCCCGGAGCTGGAGTGGGAGATTACCGGGGAGCACGGCACGGTGGCGTCGTTCGACTGCCAGAAAGCCGAATGCGACTTCCGTGGACGCAGGTGGGAGGCGTGGTTCACCACAGAGATACCCGTGGGCGAGGGGCCATGGAAGCTCAGGGGGCTGCCCGGCCTGATACTCTACGCCCGTGACACCACGGGTCAGTACAGCTTCGAGGCGACATCCGTTACCGACGAGCCGGTGCCTTTCTACGACTATGCCTATGAGCAGGAAAAGAGGACTGCATACCGTAAGTTCAAGCGATACGAGCGCAGCTGTTTCCGCTGGCCCAAGTCCTTCAAAGAGAACACCTCCGTGTTCATCGTGACCGGCAACGGCATCGAGGAGGCTGACTATCAGAACTGGAGGATGCCCTACTATCCTATGGAATGGTGAGTGTCAAAATGCCAGAATGTTAACGAGTGTTAAATCTTTGCAGTTGTCAAGTAGAAATGTCAATATTGCAGACAGCAAAGGAGGTGAACATGGCTCCGCCTGACAGATTGGAATCCCGCACAGAGGCCCGGGGGTCCG
>DWYD01000189.1 GCA_019118865.1 Candidatus Coprenecus merdipullorum
ACTCCTACCTTCCCGCATACATGAACATCATACAGAATTACCTGCAGAAGATCGTGGACGGCCGCCTATACCCATCCAAGCGGGGCATAATCCAGACCGGAGTCCTAGAGAAGAACCGCAACACGAAAATTCTCTTCCGCAAGGGAGACCTCGCCTATAAGCCCTACATGCAGGAATTCGAGCGGATGTTCCGCGGGCGGGCCGAGGAAGTCAATCAGGAAGATATCGACAAGGCGCTCATGCTGGGCGCTCCGCGCACTCTCGTATCCCTGGTAGTAGCGCCCTCCGAGGTCTACGGAAAGGCTTTCTGCTACAAGATGGTCATCAGCGCCGACACATACGAGCTCTTTTACTGGAAACGCCACAGGATTACGCCCAAGAAAGGTCCCGGCTTCCTGAAGTCAGACTTAAAGCGCGTATCGAAAATCATAACCCCTGAATTCAAGCCTGTAAAAACCGTCAAGACAGAGCAAGCAGAAGAACAATGAGATTTGCATTCAAGCGCAGCCTATCCCCTGTTGCCTACTGCGCCCTGCACATTCAGACCGGTACCCGCAGTGAAGACCCCGGGCGCGGAGGGCTCGCCCACTTCACCGAGCACCTGCTCTTCAAGGGAACCGAGACCCGCAGCGCAGGGACAGTCAATTCATACATAGAGAAACTGGGCGGAGAGCTAAATGCCTACACCACGAAAGAAGAGACAGTCATCCACGCCACCGTCCTGAAAGAAGACCTTCGCCGCGCAATAGACCTGCTCATGGACATAGCATTCCGCTGCACGTTCCCGGAAAAGGAAATCGACAAAGAGCGGAGCGTGGTTCTGGAGGAGATCAACACCTACAAGGACTCACCGGCAGAGCAGATCTACGACGACTTCGAGGAGATCCTCTTCGAAGGGACTCCTCTGTCAATGCCGGTGCTGGGCAAAGCGAAATATCTCCGTAAGGCCGACAGGGAAGTCGTAGCAGACTACTACAGAAGAATGTTCCGGGAAGAGAACATGTTCTTCACGGCAGTTGCTGATATGGACGAGGGGAAAGTAAAGGAGATGGTCGCCAGGGCACTGGACAAATACTCCTGGCAGGAAAATGCCGGACTTACGGAAGAAGGCCGGGACGGAGAACTGCCAAGGGCCGCCGGGCTGCTGGAAGTCAATCCTCCTTTTGACAGGACCGTCAACCGGCACAGTCATCAGACACACTGCCTCATCGGCGCAAGGGCTTACTCAGCCTACGACACCCGGCGGATTCCGCTCAGCCTGCTTATAAACATACTGGGAGGGCCGGTAGCCAACTCCAGGCTCAATCTCCTGCTCCGGGAACGTTACGGACTGGTCTACAGCGTAGAAGCCTCCTACGGTCTTTATTCTGACGCCGGCATAGCCACCATATATTTCGGCTGCGACCGTTCCAATCTGGAGAAATGCCTGTCCCTGACAGAGCGCGTACTTTCCTCATTACGCGAGGACCTGCTGTCGTCACGGGCCCTGGGATGGGCAAAGAAGCAACTGCTCGGCCAGATGGCCATCGCCTCTGACAACGGAGAGGCTCAGGTACTGTCTATGGGGAAAAGCCTCATGACCTACGGACGGGTAATCAGCAACGAAGAATCCGCCCGCATGCTGGAAGCCGTCACCGCAGAAGACCTCCGCAACGCAGCCGCAGAAATTTTCGAGCCTTCCGGACTATCCCGCCTCATCTACACATAACCAGAACATGGACTCAGCCAGACTCAAAGCCGCCCTGGCCTTCATTGAGAAGGAAACACACTTGAGGACAAAATCCTACAGAATGCTCTCAGACGGCATTCAGGGAGAATTCCTGCAGGCGTTTTCACTTATGGTCAGACCCGCCGCCGTCCTGGAAATCGGAACGTTCACAGGCTACGCCACCCTCTGCCTAGCCCGCGGGGTCAAACCTGGAGGGCTGGTCGATACAATCGAAAAGGACGATGAGATGACAGATATCTTCTCCAGGGCCTTCGACATGGCAGGATTACCGCACCAATGCGGCGCCGCGGACACTTACGGCCGCCTCTGTCCGGAGCCTCCGGCCGCACCGGGCACTGCCGGAGAGCCGCGCATCCGCTCATTCCTTGCTGATGCGCTCACCCTCATACCACATCTGCAAGGGCCTTACGACATAGTCTACATCGATGCGGACAAACGTCTGTACCATCGGTTCTATGACCTGATCATTAGCAAGGTGCGTCCCGGGGGATATATTCTTGCCGACAATGTTCTGTGGAGCGGAAAAATCTCCATGGACTCCCCGCCATCTGACCGTCAGACCAGCGCCATCGTCGACTTCAACCACACAACAGCAACAGACCCACGCGTAGAGACCGTCACCATTCCTGTCCGGGACGGACTGGCAGTCATACACAAAAAAAGAGACTGAGCGGCCTGCGCCGCAGTCTCTTTTCAACTGTCTGACAGTGACAGTTCCCTCAAGGTAAGTTTAGTTTTACTTTACACGCTCGCCGTAGCTGCGGTCAACTGTATTGACACGGATCTTGTCACCCTGATTGATGAACAGAGGGACCATAATCTCAGCACCTGTCTCGAGTGTCGCGGCCTTGAGAGCATTGCTCGAGGCTGTGTCTCCCTTTACCGCAGGCTCTGTATAGGTCACTTCAAGCTCCACATATGTGGGAAGCTCACAGGTAAGGCACTTCTCCTCATCGGCGAGGAACATCATCTCGACATACTGGCCCTCTTTCATCAGATCCGCATTCTCCACCATTTCCTCGGGAATGCTTACCTGCTCATAAGTCTCGGTATGCATAAAATTGTAACCCATATCGTCCTTATACAGATAGGTATAGGGTCTGCGCTCCACGCTTATGGGCTCAATCTTCTCTCCAGCCGTGAATGTCCTGTCGAGAATCTTGCCGTTCTCCAGATTACGGAGTTTGGTCTTTACAAATGCGGGGCCTTTGCCGGGTTTTACATGCTGAAACCAGATAATCGATACCGGTTTCCCTTCATAATTGAAATACAGTCCGTTTTTGAAATCTGCTGTTGTTGCCATAAAACTTGAAAAATAGTGCGCAAATATATAAAATTTTTCAATACGGATTAATTTCCCGTAAGGTGCGACGCCGCTTTTCTGACAGCCTCCAGGGCCAGGAAGCGGGCTGCTGCACGCTCGGAGTCCGACATAGACTCACGGAATGCAGGCATATCGGCCTCTGCCAGCGGCTCGGCAGGAGGAGACTCCATCTTTAGCGGATTTATAGGAGTGCCGTTCTTCCAGATACGGAAATCCAGATGAGGACCTGTGGAGTAACCCGTGCTGCCCACATATCCTATCACCTGTCCCTGACGGACGCGGTCTCCCACCTTAAGTCCCTTGCCGTATCTGGAAAGATGCAGATAGGCCGAGGTATATACCGAATTATGCTTGATCTTTACCATATTGCCCTCTGCAGTCTTGAATCCCTTGAAGACCACCACTCCGTCTCCGATACTCATGACCTCTGTCCCGGCCGGTGCGGCATAGTCGATGCCTGTATGCGGACGGACCTTGCGGGTAATGGGGTGACGACGGCTGTAAGTAAAGCCGGAGCTGATGCGGGTGTAGCTCAACGGAGCCTTCAGAAAAGCCTTGCGCATGCTCTCTCCCTTTTCATTCCAGTAATAGTTGCCGGAACCGTTATCGAACCAGTAAGACCGGAAAGAGTCCCCGCCGTGACGGAACTCAGCATACAGCACACGCTCCACGTCAAGAATCTCTCCGTCACACACTGTCTTCTCGTACACGGCCTTGAACGAATCCCCCTTCTGCAGTCCGAAAAAATCTATGCTCCAAGCATAAATATCAGCCAGGGATATAGCCAGCAGAGCCGGAGCCCCGGCATCTATGATATCCTGCCACAAGGAATACTGTATCTCTACCTCCACGAAATCTATCTCTTTGGAGATGTCTTTCTCATAGACCCGGACCGACAGCGAATCACGGAGAGAAAACACCACATAGGAGGCATTGTCCTTCTCGTAAACCACATAAGCCAGAGTATCCGGTTCTCCGGGGAGATAATACGCATGATAATGGTAACCGACCTTGATCTGGCGCATGTCAAAGACCCCTTTGGACTTGGTATCCAGAGCGTAGATATCATTCTGAGAGGCACCCAGCCTGGCCATGAGCGTAGAGAAGAACTCTCCTCGGCGGATAGAGCCCTCGACCTTGCGGTATCTGGATATCGGTATGTTGTACTCATATACTTCGGCATCCCTAGTCGCAGAGGTGTCCTCTCCGGCCACTGCCGGCGGACAGGCTGCTTCTTCCCGGACCGTTACGGAATCCATCTCTTCAGCTTTCTCCTTCCCTCTCTCTGAGGCATCGGGCAGACTCCTGAACAAGAACACGGCCAGCAATATGACGAACACGAGGGAGAGCGTCCCCAAGACACCGTAGACAACACCTTTGAATAGCCTATCTGTCAATAACTTATCCTTTATATCATGAAATTTCATGGAACAAATTTAGAAATTAATTTCAAATTGTGGAAAAAATTGTAACAAAGTGGAAAAATATGTAAAATCTTTTGCTAATTTTGCACGCATGACAAAGTTTATAGGAGAATACAGAGCCAAGACCGACGATAAGGGCAGACTGGTTTTTCCATCTGCCTTCAAGTCTCTCATGGACAGCAGCATGCCGATGCGGCTGGTGGTGAAGAGAAATCTTTTCGCCCCCTGCCTCGACATATACACCTGTCAGGAATGGGAGCGCGAGTCAGAGGAGATCAAGTCAAGGCTCAATTTCTTCAACCGCGAGCACGCCGCATTCTGGCGCGGCTACATGAGCGGACGCGCCATGGTGGAACCTGACGGCAAGCTCGGACGCATATCCATTCCCCGTCCCCTGCTGGACAGCATCGGAGTGGAGAAAGAAGTGGTGTTCGCCGGCAATGACCACAAAATAGAACTCTGGGCACGCGAGAAATACGAGACGTCCGTCATGCCGGACGAGGAGTTCACCGCCCTGGCAGAGAAAATACTGGGATAAAAGACCCTACAGACAATAATGGACAATGCTTATCACATACCGGTCATGCTCCGAGAGAGCGTGGACATTCTCGAGGTGACCCCCCGCGGCGTCTATATCGACGCTACGCTGGGCGGCGGCGGGCACAGCCGTGAGATACTCTCGAGACTCGGTCCCGAGGGTCGGCTGATCTGCCTGGACATGGATCCGGATGCGATAGCCAATGCTCCCGATGACCGCCGTGTGACAACCGTCCGCAGCAATTTCCGGTTCATCCACAACCACGCCAGGCACCTTGGACTAGACCATTCAGTGGACGGCATCCTCGCCGACCTCGGCGTATCATCGCACCAGTTCGACACTCCGGAGAGAGGCTTCTCGTTCCGCTTCGACGCCCCCCTGGACATGAGGATGAACACGGCCTCAGGCGAAAGCGCCGCAGACCTGCTCAACACCTGCACGCAGGAACGGCTTGCAGATATTCTCCGCATCTACGGAGAAGTTGACGGCAGCCGGAGAGCCGCAGCACTGATCTGCGCCGCCAGAGAGAAAAAACCGATCCGGACGACCGCTGACCTCAACGCCGCCGTCGGAAGCATTCTTCCGCCCGTGGCTCCGCACAAAACCCTGGCACGCATCTATCAGGCACTGCGGATAGAGGTGAACGGTGAAATGCGTAGCCTCGAGCACCTGCTCCGAGGCATTGCGGGCAGTCTGAAACCGGGCGGCATCGCCGCAATCATAACCTACCATTCCCTTGAAGACCGTATGGTCAAGAATTTTTTCCGCTGCGGGGATCCGGCAGGACATCAGAGTACCGACATCTATGGCCGCAGACCCTCTCCCTTCTCCGTGATTACCAGAAAACCCGTCCTTCCCGGGGAAGACGAAGTCGCGCAGAACACCAGGGCACGCAGCGCCAAACTAAGAGCAGCACGGAGGACAGGATCATGAAGAAAAAAGTAATTGAGAACGTCCTGGGTGGGCAGGTGCTTGCAAAGAGCAGTTTCACAAGACACTGGAGATTTATTTTATACATTTTTGCCCTGGTCATCCTCTACATCAGCATCCACTTCGGGATACGCAATACGATGCAGAGGATGACCCGAAACGAGGAGACCCTGCGGAACCTGCGGTCCGAATACATGGGCAAATACAACCGGCTGCTGCACACCGGCAAAAGAGGAGAGATAGAGCTGTTGCTGGAAAGTAATTCTCTGGATCTCGAGGCACCGGTGACGCCGCCTTCCAGAGTAAAAATGGAGGACAGATGATATGGAGGACGCAAGCGCAAATAAGATTTTTCTGAGATTTTTCTTCATCTACATCATATTTCTGGTGTTGGGGGCTGTCGCTGTATTCGGCATCATCAGCGGACAATTCCTGACCGAGGACAAGGTTACGACGGACGACATATACAAGGAAGAGGTTCTGGAACCGTCCAGGGGCAGCATTCTGGCATATGACGGGAGCCCGCTCGCGGTCTCGATACCGGTATACGAGCTCCGCTGGGATTCGAAGGTCGTAGCCGACTCCACATTCAACCAAGGCCTGGACTCCCTGGCCATGTGCATGTCCGGACTATTCGGAGACAAAACTCCGGCCGCATACCGCAGGCTGCTGTCCACCGCAAGAGCCGAAGGCAGCCGCTACAAACAGATCGCTCCGCGCACAGTGGACTTTGGAGAGCTGGAGGAGATTGAGAGCTTTCCAATCTTCAGGCTGGGACAGTTCAAGGGAGGACTGATCGTCATCAAGGACAGTGAGCGCATCAATCCCTACGGAACCCTGGGCAACCGCACCATAGGCTCCATCAACGCTGTCGGGGAAGGAGCCGGCATAGAGTACACCTACGACTACAAACTCCGCGGAAAGAAAGGCATGCAGACTGTACACAGAGCGCTGGGAGGCGAATGGATTCCGGTAAACGGAGCACCCTCCGTCCCCGCCGAGGACGGAGAGGACATACGCACGACCATCGACGTGCGCATTCAGGAGGCCGCCGAGACAGAGCTGCGTAACCAGCTGGCCATGAGCGATGTGTTCGAGGGCGGCACTGCTATTGTCATGGACGTGGCCACCGGAGCAGTCCGCGGCATAGCCAACATGTTCAAGCTCAGCAACGGCTCCTTCGACGAATCCTACAACTACGCTTTCGGGCATGCCACTGAACCAGGATCGACGCTCAAACTGGCGTCACTGATGGCCATGATAGAGGACGGGTGCATAACTTTGGACACAGAGGTGGACGGAGGCAACGGAGAATGGAGATACGGCGGTATCAGGATCACCGACACCCACCGCGGGGGATACGGCAAGATGACCGCTAAGGAAGCTTTCGAGAAATCCTCAAACGTGGCTTTCGCCAAGATGATTACAGAGTCCTACGGTGACGATCCGGCAGCATATATCTCCCGCCTGCACAACATGAAACTGGTGGAGAAGCTGAACCTCGACATCGACGGCGAGGCCTACGCCTACATACTGAGTCCTTCGGACGCGGCATGGTCCACGTCTTCACTTGCCAGTCTCGGATACGGCTACGCAGTGACACTCACCCCTCTTCACATACTCACGCTGTACAATGCAGTGGCCAACGGCGGAAAGATGATGCGTCCATATTTCATAGAGGATTTCGAGCGGGACGGCATTCCCGTAGAAACGGCAGGTCCATCCGTTGTAAGCGGCTCCATCTGCTCCAAAAGCACCCTGAGGGATGTGCAGGAGGCTCTGCGCGGAGTAGTGGAAAACGGGACAGCCAAGATATGCAATGATCCCCGCTATGCAATAGCCGGCAAGACCGGTACGGCGAGGGTAGCCATAAACGGACGGTATGAAGACGAGAACGGCTACCGCCACTATCAGGCTTCGTTTGCCGGATATTTTCCTGCAGACGACCCCAAATATTCCTGCATAGTGGTCCTGTATACGGGGCCTACTAAAGGTAACTTTTACGGTGCCACATGGGCAGCACCTGTGTTCAAGCGCATCGCTGACAAAATATACGCTTCCAACCCCGGCTGGAATGCCCCTCTGCATGCATCCGGAATGACTCCCCCGGACAACCCCTCCATCGCCTCCGGACTCGCAGGGGCTGAAGGCATGCCCGTAGATTATCTGCCCATGAAGTCAAGGCCGGACACCAAAGGCAAAGGCTGGATAAGCATTGACTCCGGAGACGAAACTTCAAGCCCGCTCGTAAGCAGTCTGATGATAGAAAAGGGCATAGTTCCGGATGTCACTGACATGGGGCTGAAAGACGCCTTGTTCCTGCTGGAAAACGAGGGCTATCAGGTAAGTTTTTCAGGCTCCGGCAGAGTTGTATCCCAGATACCCGAAGCCGGGACAGCCCTGGCAGCGGGACACAAGATAACACTGACACTGAAATAAAACAGACATGAGACTCGACTATATATTAAAAGGTATAGAGACCGGACAGACAGACGGAGAGCTGCAGACGGAGATTACGGACATAACATCCGACTCCAGGCAGTGCCGTCCTGGCAGCCTGTTCATAGCCGTACCTGGTTTTGACAGCGACGGCCATGACTTCATAGGCCAGGCCGCCGAAGCCGGTGCAGTTGCTGTAGTATACCAGAGACCCGAGGCACTGGAAGTGATCCGCGAAAAGGGCATGACGGCAATAAGGGTAGAGGACTCCAGGACAGCTGCAGCCGATATCGCGGGAAACTTCTTCGGCCATCCCAGCCGGGACCTTATTCTGACAGGAGTGACGGGCACCAACGGGAAGACCACCATAGCCACACTCCTCTACCGTCTGTTCACCTCTCTCGGATACTGCTGCGGCCTGCTGTCCACCATAGCCAACTACGTTTGCGGAGAACGGTTCGAAACCACCAATACTACACAGGACCCAATCACTCTCAACCGTCTGCTCAGGCTCATGTGCGACCGGGGATGCCAGTACTGCTTTATGGAAGTAAGCTCGCACGCCCTGCACCAGGGCCGTGTAAGGGGACTCCGCTACAAAGGAGCCATATTCACGAACATCACCCACGATCACCTCGACTATCACAGGACATTCGCCGAATATATCCGCTGCAAGAAACTTCTCTTCGACACCCTCGAACGCGGTGCTTTCGCCCTTATCAACTCCGATGACCGCAACGCATCCGTTATGGTGCAGAACACTGCGGCCTCAGTATACCGTTACAGCGAGGGCAGCATGGCCGAGTTCAAAGTCCGTATCGTAGAGCGCAGTCTGGAAGGGTACCTGCTCAGCCTCAACGGGACAGAGGTCTGGACCCGTTTCATAGGAGACTATAACGCTCACAATATCTGCGCTGTCTATGCTGCAGCCATGTTGCTGGGAGCCGACAGTGAGGAGACACTGAGACAGATCAGCGCCATGGGGCCCGTAGCCGGGCGGATGGAATATATAAAGGGCCGCAGAGACATCACTGCCGTAGTCGACTACGCCCACACCCCCGACGCCCTGGAGAACGTGCTCAAGACCCTGCTTGAGCTGCGCGGCAAATCCTGCCTCATAGCCGTTTTCGGATGCGGCGGCAACCGTGACCGGACCAAACGTCCTGAAATGGCCGCCATAGGAGCCCGCTACGCAGACCGCCTCATCATCACCTCGGACAACCCGCGTTTCGAGGACCCTGAGGCAATCATAGAGGACATGAAAGAGGGCCTGGACCAGGAGGGACTGGCCAAAAGCCTGTTCATCACAGACAGACGGGAAGCCATCCGCACAGCCGTGATGACCGCCCCCGACGGAGCCATCATCCTCGTTGCCGGCAAAGGACACGAGGACTACCAGATAGTCAACGGCTTAAAATCACATTTCGATGACAAGGAAATAATTAAGGAAGTACTGCTATGATATACCATCTGTTCGAACATCTCCAACACCTGGACTTTCCAGGATCCGGCCTGCTGCAGTACATATCCGTACGTTCCATCCTGGCCAGTGTCACCGCCATCATCCTGATGCTCTGCTTCGGAGGCAAGGTCATCCGAAGACTTCAGAAGCTTCAGATAGGAGAAGAGATCCGCGACCTGGGCCTCGAGGGCCAGCTGGCCAAAAAAGGAACCCCGACCATGGGAGGCATAATGATACTGGGATCCATCCTCATAGCCGTCCTGCTCTTCGGAGACCTGACGAATATGTATATCCAGCTGCTGCTGATTACCTTGGTATGGCTCGGTGCTCTTGGATTCACTGACGATTACATAAAAGTGTTCAGAAAGAACAAGGAGGGGATGCCGGGCAGGTACAAAATTATAGGTCAGGTCATTCTGGCCCTCGCTGTAGGCATCGTCATCTGCGTGCATGAGGACACGGTAAGTACCCTCACAACCATACCCTTCATAAAAAACAACGAGTTTGACTACGCATGGCTGGCTCCCGGCAGCGGCAAGACCAAGGAACTGCTGCAGGTAGTCATATACGTAGCCGTCATCATATTCATCATCACGGCCATGTCCAACGCGGTCAACCTCACTGACGGCATGGACGGCCTGGCAGCGGGCATCACAGCCATAGTCGGCGCCGCCCTCGGAGTCCTGGCCTACCTCTCCGGAAACGTAATCTACGCCGACTACCTCAATATCATGTACATCCCCGACTCGGGCGAGATAGCGGTCTATCTCTCGGCCCTGATCGGTGCCCTGCTCGGCTTCCTGTGGTTCAACTCCTACCCAGCCCAGGTATTCATGGGCGACACCGGCAGCCTGGCCCTCGGCGGCATCATAGGAGTAGTGGCCGTCCTCATCCGCAAGGAACTGCTCATACCTATTCTCTGCGGAGTATTCTTCGCCGAGTCCCTCTCGGTAATCATCCAGCGGCTCTACTTCAAGTACACCAAGAAGAAATACGGGGCCGGACGCCGCATCTTCAAGATGGCCCCCCTGCACCACCACTACCAGAAGGAAGGGGTACCCGCTCTGATTACCAAGCCCGTCAGAGCCATTCCGGAGGCCAAGATCGTCATGCGCTTCTGGATAGTAAGCATACTGCTGGCAATAGCGACAATAATAACACTCAAAATACGTTAATAACCATGAAACGCATCGTAGCACTCGGAGGCGGCGAGAGCGGAGTCGGAGCAGCCGTCCTCGCAAAAGTCAAAGGTTTCGACACATTCCTCTCCGACAACGGCAGCATCCCGGCCGAAGGCAAGGCCATGCTGGAGAAATACGGCATCCCCTACGAGGAGGGTCATCACACCACGGAAAAAATCCTCAGCGCCGACGAGATCATCAAGAGTCCCGGCATCCCTGACACCGCCCCGCTGGTGAGCGAGGCGCTGAAGGCCGGCATCCCCGTCATCTCGGAGATAGAGTTCGCGGGCCGCTACGACAGGGCCAAGAAGATCTGCATCACCGGCAGCAACGGCAAGACCACCACGACATCGCTGATCTACTACATGCTGCGCAACGCCGGCCTCAACGTAGGTCTCGGAGGCAACATCGGCAAGAGCTACGCCTACCAGGTGGCCACCGAGGACTTCGACATCTACGTCCTGGAGCTCAGCAGTTTCCAGCTCGACGGCATGTACGATTTCAAGGCCGACATCGCGATTATCCTCAACATCACTCCGGACCATCTGGACCGCTACGACCACAAGATGCAGAACTACGTCCGGGCCAAGTTCCGCATCACCCGCAACATGTCTGAGGAAGACTGCTTCATCTTCTGCGACGATGACAGCGTAACTGTAGGCCACATCAACGAGATAGTGCTCCGGGCCAAGATGCTCCCCTTCTCACAGAAGCACGAGGTCGCTCAGGGAGCTTTCGCCGATGAGGAAAAAATCACCGTACGCTACGGCGGAGAGGAATGGAGTCTCCCTACCGGAGAACTGTCACTCCAGGGCCGGCACAACATCTACAATTCCATGGCCGCTGCCATCACAGGCAAGATCATGAATATCACAAACGAGGTCATCCGCCGCAGCATGGCCACATTCCAGAATATAGAGCACCGCCTGGAAAAGGTTATGAGCGTACACGGAGTACTGTACATCAATGACTCCAAGGCCACCAACGTCAATTCGACATGGTACGCCCTCGAGTGTATGAAGCACCCTGTAGTATGGATTGCCGGTGGCACTGACAAGGGTAACGACTACTCAGAGATTGAGTCTTTGGTACGTGAGAAGGTCAAGGCCCTGATCTGCCTGGGAAAGGACAACCGCAAGCTGCACGAGTTCTTCGGCCCGCTAGTCCACACCCTAACAGATGCCTCTTCCGCCAAGGAAGCGGTGCAGAAAGCCTACGAACTTGCCACCGACGGGGATGTTGTCCTGCTCTCTCCCTGCTGCGCCAGCTTCGATCTTTTCAAGAACTACGAGGACCGCGGACGGCAGTTCAAGGATGCAGTAAGAGAACTATAAGCTACAGACCGGAATAAGATGACAGAGAGACTCAAAAATATAGGAAAACTCCACGGAGACCGGGTAATCTGGCTTCTCATTCTATTTTTTGCCATGATTTCCATGGCCGTAGTGTACTCTGCCACGAGCTCACTGGCCTACCGCCACGACACCACCCCGTTCAGATACCTGATAGACCAGGCCGGATTCTACATCGCAGGGTTCGCGGTTCTGCTTGTATGCTACCGGATACCCATGAAATGGTACCGCATCCTCTCCTATGCCGCGATGGGACTGTCCATCATCCTGCTGGCCGTTCCTGTCGCCGTAGGCCAGCTGCGCAGCTTCACTCTCCTGGGCATTCCCATCCACCCCGCCGAAATCGCAAAAGTATCCACAGTACTGTACCTGGCCAGAATCATCGAAGCCTCCCCGCTCAGCACTTTCAAGGAATATGCCTTGAAAATTCTGCTGCCCGTGGGAATGGTCTGCGCCCTTGCCATGCTTGGAAGTATGTCTGCAACCCTGATTATAGGAATACTGACCCTGATTATTCTTATTTGCTCCGGGGTAAGGCGTGACTTCATACTCTGGACCATTCCCATTGCTGTCGGTGCGGTGGCGGTGGCGTTTACCATAAGTATTGTCTCAGGCGGAAAGATATTCTCCCGTTTCGAGACATTCGGACAGAGAATAGAGAGGCATTTTTCCGGAGACGATACCGAGGACATGAGCGAAGCCGAACTGGCCGAATACAACGACAAGACTTTCCAGGCCGACCAGGCACGGGAGGCCATCCAGCTTGGCGGCATCCTGGGACGCGGCCCCGGCAACAGCATCAAGAGAGACGTCCTTCCGAACGCCTACGATGACTATATCTACGCAATCATCATCGAGGAATACGGTCTGCTCGGCGGAGTAGCCGTAATAATCCTCTATCTCTGGTTCTTTTACAGATGCATGAAAATCGCCCGGGCATGTACCAGAAAATTCCCGGTCATAGTAGTACTGGGTCTTTCGACTCTCATCACCATGCAGGCCTTCCTGCACATCTTCGTCAATATCGGCATCCTGCCCGTAACAGGACAGACCCTGCCGATGATCAGCCACGGAGGAACAGCACTGATCATCATGAACTGCGCCTTCGGAATCATCCTGTCCGTCAACAGGACCATTGAAATCAAAGACTTGAAACTAAAAACCGTAAACGAAAAGGAGGAGACACCATGCAGCACAGAATCATAATCAGCGGAGGCGGCACGGGAGGCCACATCTTCCCGGCCCTCTCGATAGCGGACGCCATCAGGAAAATCGAGCCGGAAGCCGACATTCTCTTCGTCGGAGCCGAAGGAAAAATGGAAATGGAACGGGTACCGGCAGCCGGATACCGCATCATCGGCCTGCCCGTAGCAGGACTCCAAAGAAACATGAGCATGGCCAATCTTGCCCTGCCCGGCAAAGTCCTGCGGAGTCTGAGCAAAGCCGGAAAGATCCTGCGCAGCTTCAGACCGGACGTCGTGGTAGGAGTCGGCGGCTATGCCAGCGCCCCTGTACTGTGGAAAGCAGCATCAAAAGGAATTCCCACCCTCATACAGGAGCAGAACTCATACGCCGGTCTCACAAACAGGATGCTCGGCCGCAAAGCCCGCAGGATATGCACTGCATACCCGGGGATGAACAAGTTTTTCCCCGCCCAGAAGACTGTCCTTACGGGAAATCCCATCAGGGACAATATGCACCCGTTTACTCCTGAGGAGAGAGCAGAAGGCCAGCGCTTCTTCAATCTGGACCCTGCGCTGCCGACAGTCCTTGTAGTTGGAGGCAGCGGAGGATGCGGCACATTCAACTCGGTAATGAGGGTCGCATGCAGGTCCAACGACGGCGCATTCCCCTATCAGATTATATGGCAGAGCGGCAAGGGTTATTCTTCCCAGGTCCAGGAGATGTTCTCCAGGCTCAGAGGAGTCAGCCAGAACCGCAACGGCATACGCATCTGGGGCAATATCCGCAACTGCGACTTCATCACCCGTATGGACCTGGCATTTGCCGCCGCCGACATCGTAGTCTCCAGGGCCGGAGCCGGCACCATATCCGAACTCTGTTCCATAGGCAAAGCCACCATATTCGTGCCGTCACCTAATGTAGCCGAGGACCACCAGACCCACAACGCCATGTCCCTGGTAGACATGGACGCCGCCGTCCTGGTCTGCGACAGCCGCGCCGCCACCGACCTGTTTCCCGCCGTCGAGGCTCTGCTCAACGACCCGGAGCGCCGCCAGGCTCTGGAGCGGAACATACTCAAAATGGCCCGTCCGGACGCCGCCGGGGACATCGCCCGTGAAGTCCTGAAACTCATAGATGACAAGAAACATGAAGACATACAATAACATCTACCTCATCGGCATCGGCGGTATCGGCATGAGCGCCCTGGCCCGCTGGTACCACCGCAACGGGAGCCGCGTCAGCGGTTACGACCGTACTCCATCCCCCGTCACACGGGCCCTGGAAGAGGAGGGTATTCCAGTTCACTTCGAGGACAACGCCTCGTTCATTCCACCCGACCCGGACAGCACGCTGGTCATATACACTCCCGCCGTTCCCCAGGACATGGGAGAGCTGAGCTATGCCCGCAGCCGCGGGTACAGGACCATCAAACGATCGGAGGCCCTGGAGGAGATAACCGCCGGACACCGCTGCCTGGCTGTAGCCGGCACCCACGGAAAGACCACTACCAGCACCATGCTGGCCCACATTCTCACAGTCTCAGGCGAAGGATGCACCGCCTTCCTTGGCGGGATCTCCAGGAATTACGGCTCAAACCTGCTCCTCTCCGACAGCGGGGTGATGGTTGCCGAGGCCGATGAGTTCGACCGCTCATTCCTCCGCCTGCACCCCGAAGGAAGCGTCATTACGGCCATGGATGCCGATCACATGGACATATACCGTGACATCGACGAACTGCGCGAAACTTTCGTCGAGTACGGCAGCCAGGTATCCGGCATGCTGGTGGTAAAGAAAGGGCTGGAACAATATTTCCAGGGCGGGAATATCCGCGCCGGGGTATGGACCTACGGAGAGGGAGGAGACTACCGCGCATCAGACATAGTATCCGACGGACAGGGGAAAATGTATTTCACCCTCAACACTCCGGACGGGAAAATTGAAAACTGCCACGCCGGGGTCCCGGGAGAAGTGTACATCGAGAACGCAACAGCGGCGGCGGCTCTTGCCCTACTGCACGGCACATCAGCGGACAAGGTGAGAGAAGGAATCGCGTCCTTCCGCGGAGTCGCCCGCCGTTTCGACATCCGCCTCAATGTTCCGGGACATACCTACATTGACGACTACGCCCACCACCCCGCCGAGCTGGCCGCAACCATTGCCTCCATCCGCCAGGTATGGCCCGAAAGGAAAATCTGCGGCATTTTCCAGCCGCATCTCTTCACCCGCACCCGGGATTTCCACAAAGAGTTCGGAGAAAGCCTCGGCATGCTGGACTCCCTGCTGCTGCTGCCGGTATATCCCGCCAGAGAGGAGCCCCTGCCGGGAGTGTCATCCAGCCTCATTTACGAGCATTGTCCCCTGAAAGACAAGAGGATAATCCAGAAAAAGGAGATTCTCGAGGAGATAGCCTCCCGCAACATAGACATACTTGTAACATTCGGAGCAGGTGACATCGACCGCCTGGTAACGCCCTTAGAGAATCTGCTCGAGGAGAAATATGCTTAAAAAGATTGTCACATATTGCCTCGCCGCATTGGCCGTACTTCTCTTCTGCGGATATTTCACCGCAGCATCCATCCTGTCCGACAAAGGCAGAAAGGGGGAGATATGCACAGGTATATCCGTGAAAATACTGGACAGCGCTTCGAACCGCTTCGTATCACCCGAGGAAATAGAGTCCATCATCACGGCATCAGACCTCAACCCCATCGGGAAGCCTAGGGAAGAAGCCTGCCTGGACGGAATCGAAAAACTGCTGGAGAACCGCAGCGCCATACGTCTGGGCGACGCCTCCCTCTCCCGGGACGGAATACTGAGGATAAATGTCACACAACGGCGGCCGCTGCTCAGGGTCCAGACAGACAAGGGGGCATTCTACATAGACGACACCGGATATATTTTCCCATGGGTAAGTACCTTCACATCCTACGTGCCTGTTGTCTCCGGACACATCCCGGTAAACCTGGAGGAAGGATACCGCGGAATTCCGGAAGAGGATGGCCGCCGCTGGGTGGACGGCATGATAAGGCTGGCACACTACCTGGACAGACATCCAGTGTGGAATGCGCAGATACAGCAGATCGATGTTGCGGAGAACGGAGACCTTTCTTTCTTCACTGTTGTCGGCGACCAGAAAATAATTTTTGGCGGGATTGACGATATTGATTATAAATTTGCAAAATTAAAAACATTCTACCGGCAGATTGTTCCTGTCTACGGCTGGGAACGGTATTCGGTAGTCAACCTCAAGTTCTCAGACCAGATCGTCTGCACCTTGAGGGACAGGAAAGACATAAAGAAAAGTATAAAGATATGAGCAGCAGATATGTTACAGCGATAGACATAGGCACGTCCAAACTGGCGGCGACCGTCGGGGAAAAGACCTCCGCCGGAATAAAGATTATAGGCTACAGCGAGGCCGCCCTGCCTCAGGGCTCAGTAAGACGGGGTGAGATAATGAACCCCATGAAAGTCATCTCAGTCATCAAGGTCACGATGCAGAAAGTCCTGGAACAGGTACACTCACTGCCGGACACTGAGCACTACAATGTCCGCAATGTTTATGTGAATATTTCGGGCCAGAGCCTCAGATGCTGCACTGAGAGCCTGCGCCGCAACAGGCAGGACCCTGACTCGATGATCACTCCCGAAGAGGTGGAGACCATGCTGGAAGAGATGTACCTCACCAGCGTAGGTCCGGCCGAACAGACTCTATATGTCGTACCGCAATACTACAACGTGGACGAATTCATCGATGTCGGAGATCCTGTAGGCATGATCGGGAAAGAAATCAGCGGCGACTACCGCCTCTTTGTGGGCAGTGCCGGCACAGTCAAAAAATGCGGACAGACCATAACCATGTGCGACCTGACACCGCGCAAATACATTCTGTCCCCTATCGCCGCAGCCTCAGCCCTGCTCACCGATGACGAGAAGGAACTCGGGACAGTGCTGATTGACATAGGAGCAGGCACCACCGACGTGCTGATCTACCACGGAGACATCATCCGTCATGCAGCAGTCATTCCATTCGGCGGCAACTCCATTAGCGAGGACATCAGCCAGGTATGCGGAGTCTCTTTCCGCAACGCCGAGCTGATGAAAGTCCAGCACGGCTCATGCATAAGCGAATACGCACCGGAGAACAAGATAATTTCGATCCGGGACAAAAACGGAATCCCTGTAAAGGATGTGCCGTTCAAGCTTCTCTTCCAGGCGATAGAAGCCCGCACATGCGAGATTCTCGCCACTGTCCGGAGGATTGTGGAGGAATCGGGATGCCGTGACAGAATCAGGAGCGGAGCAGTCATCACGGGCGGAACAGCCAACCTCAACCATATACAGATTCTGGCACGCAGCATTCTGGGCATGGATGTGCGTCTCGGCCTGCCTGACAGCAACACAGTCATCGGCAACTCCTCCGAAGAAGTGTTCAGGCCAGGAGCATCAGTGGCGGCAGGTCTGGTCATCAAGGGATTCGAATATGAGGAGATTCTGCCCGAACCTCAGGTTCAGACTCCGCCCCAGCCTGCGGACACCCTCTTTGAAGGAGACACGCTGACCGACAGCACTGCCGGAGACCAGACCGGCACCCAACAACGGCAGAAACCGGTTAAACCGCCCAAGCCGCCGAAACGTCCCCTGTCCGAGCGCATCAAGGGCCTGTTCGACTCCACTGACGATGACGTATAACATTAAAACCCCAGAACCATGACACTTACAGATTACATACCGGAGGGCATCATGGACAATATGTCCAGCATAAAGATAATAGGAGTAGGAGGAGGAGGCTGCAACGCTGTCACCCGCCTTTACAACGAAGGCATCAAGGATGTGGAGTTTCTCATCTGCAACACTGACCGCCAGGCTCTTATGGCTTCTCCTGTACCCGACAAGATACAGCTCGGGACGGCCCTCACCAAGGGATTCGGAGCCGGAATGAATCCGGAGAAAGGACGCAATGCGGCACTAGAGTCCATCGAGCACATCAGGAAATATATCGGAAGCAACATAGACGTTGTGTTTATCACCGCAGGCATGGGCGGCGGCACCGGTACAGGAGCGGCCCCCGTGATAGCCAAGACCGCGAAGGAGGCCGGGCTGCTCACCATCGCCGTTGTCACCTATCCCACAAACAACGAAGGGCTTGAGTCCCTTCAGAGGGCATACCAGGGCATCGAGGAGATGAGCAAGTACACAGACTCCATCATCATTGTGGACAATCAGAAAATGTATGATTTCTACGGAGACCTCAACATCCAGGATGCCTACAAGATGGCCGACGACATCCTCGACACCGCCGTCAGAGGCATATCCGAAATCATAACCAGCACAGGCTTTGTCAACGTGGACCTGGAGGATGTCAAGGTGGTCATGCGGGACAGCGGCATGGCACTGGTGGGAACCGGACGCGCTTCAGGCGACGACAGAGCCAGGAAGGCCGTTGAAAAAGCGCTTACGTCTCCCTTGCTCAAGGACTTCGACCTGAATACAGCAAAGAATGTACTTGTCAACATCATGTACAACAGCAAAACGTCCATCCTCGCAGCCGAAGACACCCTTATCCTGGACCTCATAAGAGAGAGCACCGGAGGAGGAGTAAGCAAGCAGAAGCGCGGTCTCACTACCGACAACAGACTGGAAGAAGGAGAAATCGCCGTTACCATACTGGCCACAGGCTTCAAAGTGAACAATACACCTCCGGCCCGTACCCGTATCTACAGCAACGCTGACACCATAGAGCTCACGGACAATTCGACCGACACCAGCAGTTCCATTCCCCTTTCCATCGGGACCACCAGTGATATTCAGGACGGCAGTATCCGGGACCTGGACACAGAGAACATCTTCACATACGGACCTGACTGCAATATCTCCGACATGGAGAACGAGACAGCACTGGCCCGCCGTGAGAGACTCCGGAAACAGATGGAAAAAAACTAATCGGTCATCAGCATCGCATCGCCGTACATACCGAACTGATAGCCCTCCTTGAGGGCTGTCCGGTAGGCATGCATTACGTTCTCGTAGCCTCCGAATGAGCAGGCTGACATGAGCATCGTGGAGTTGGGAAGATGGAAGTTGGTGATTACCGCGTCAGGTATTGAGAAGCGGTAAGGAGGGAAAATAAACTTATTGGTCCATCCGTCGAAAGGCTTGAGCTGACAGGTAGTGGTAACGGGAGTCTCTATCGCTCTGACCACAGTAGCGCCAACTGCGAACACCTTGTGTCCCGCAGCTTTCGCCGCATTCACCGCATCCGCTGTCTCCTCGGAAATTATCATTCGCTCGGAATCAATCTTATGCTTGGAAAGATCCTCCACATCCACATTGCGGAAGTGCCCCAACCCCATATGCAGGGTAATATAACGCACATCCACTCCTTTTATTTCCATACGCTTGAACACCTCGCGGCTGAAATGCAGACCTGCTGCAGGAGATGCAACCGCCCCTTCCTGCGAAGCGTAAATCGTCTGGAAACGGTCCACATCGAAAGGCTCTGAGAAAATAAAAGGTCCTGTCTGCTTCTGATGGGGAAGTCCGTCCCGCTCCCTCTGTGCCTGACGGGCTATGTACACATACTCGGGAACCGGTATCTCGCCCATTGAGTACAGGGTAGCCTTGAACTCGTCGTACGTGCCGTCAAACAGGAAACGCAGAGTCCTGCCCCTGGACGTCGTGTTGTCGATGACTTCCGCCACCAGAGAGTCATTCTCCCCGAAATACAGTTTGTTGCCTATACGTATCTTCCGGGCCGGATCCACCAGCACATCCCAGAGGCGCTGATCCCTGTTGAGTTCCCTTAGGAGAAAGACCACTATCTCGGCTCCGGTCTTCTCCTTGTTGCCCTTGAGACGGGCCGGAAAGACCTTTGTGTCGTTGAACACAAACACGTCGCCCTCATCGCAGTAATTGATTATATCCTTGAATATCTTGTGCTCGATCTCCCCGGTAGAACGGTGAAGAACCAGCATCCTGCACTCATCCCTGTATTCGGTGGGATAGGGTGCGATATTTTTCCTGTAGTCCAGGTCAAAGCTAAATTGAGAAAGTTTCATACTATTATACATACGGCCACAGCCGCAAAAAAGTTTCAAAATCTTTGTTGAAAATCCTCCATTGTCAAGGCATTCTCTATCGTGAATCCTCCGGATGCCGTTCTAACCAGCCCCGACAGATAGGCTCCGCTTCCCAGGGCAATACCCAGGTCGCGGGCAAACGCCCTGATATAAGTGCCCTTGCTGCACTGCACCGCCACTTTCAGCACCGGAGCACAATACCCTATCAACTTCGTAGAATAGATATTGACCCTGGCCGCCTTGAGTTCCACCGCCTCCCCCTGACGAGCCATCTCATAGGCTCTTATGCCGTCCACATACTTAGCCGAGTACACCGGGGGCAACTGCATCTGCTCCCCCTCCATTGACCTGAGCGCCCCGGCGATGTTCTCTTCCGTTATATGTTCCCACGGATAACGGGCATCTACTTCGTGCTCCATGTCGAAAGACGGAGTCGTAGCACCGAATGTCACCTCGGCAATATACTCCTTACGCTCGGACTGAAGGGCTTCGGAAACCTTCGTCGCCTTTCCTACGCAGACCAGAAGCACACCGGTCGCCAACGGATCCAGCGTTCCGGCATGACCGACCTTGACATTGTGCAGATGATACATCCTCTTGACGGAGAACTTGATTTTGCGGACTGCATCGGCGGAAGTCCAGCGATAGGGCTTGTCAAGCACCATGACATACCCTTCCGGATACAGATCCGGAGCCAGGGACGTGCCGGCGGGCGTGTTCCTGTCTATGACCGTAAACATCCTACCTGCAGGGTATTTTCTCCACTCTTCTCTGATGACGGCCGCCCTCGAACGAACTGTCCAGGAACTTCCTGACGATCTTCTCGGCCAGATCCACAGAAATAAAACGTGCCGGCAGGGAGAGGATATTCGCATCGTTGTGCTGGCGGGCCAGAGCAGCCAGTTCCTCGTTCCAGCACAGAGCGGCACGCACTCCCTGATGCTTGTTCAGGGTCATGCTGATTCCGTTACCTGAACCACAGAGAGCGATACCGAGGTCTACTCCGCCTTTCTCTACACTTTCGGCCAAAGGATGCGCCACATCGGGATAGTCCATACTTTCAGGAGAGTGAGTTCCAAAATCCTTTACTTCATAGCCCTGCGAGGCCAGGTATTTTTTCAGGGCTTCCTTCATTTCGAAGCCCGCATGATCTGATGCGATTCCTAAGAGCATAACAACATTTGTATTGAGTGGCCGCAAAATTAGAAAATTTGAGTATATTTGCAGACAAAATTTTAAGAAAATGAACAACAAAGGCAGGGTACTCGTTACAGGAGCCGCAGGATATATCGGCTCGCACACAGTCGTTGAACTGGTAAACGCAGGCTACGAGGTAGTAGGCGTGGACAATTTCTCCAACTCATCTCCCGACATGCTCAAAGGCATAGAGCAGATTACCGGAAAGCCGCTCCCGTTCATGGAGCTGGACTGCAGCGACAAGGCCCAGTTCGCACAGGTCTTCGAGAAATATCCCGACATCAGGGCGGCCATCCACTTCGCAGCCCACAAAGCCGTAGGCGAAAGCGTAGAGAAGCCTCTAAAATATTTTGAGAACAATCTCCGCTCACTTCTCTATCTCATCGAGCTGTCCACCTGTGACGGCCGCCAGCGCGGAATCGTGTTCTCATCATCCTGCACCGTATACGGCGAGCCTGACCCGGAGAACCTCCCCATCAGCGAAAACGCTCCGGTGAAACCCGCCACCTCCCCTTACGGCCGCACCAAGCAGATGTGCGAGGAAATTCTCCGAGACTGCGTAACGGCCTATCCTTCACTGAAAGTCATAGCCCTAAGATATTTCAATCCTATCGGAGCCCATCCATCGGCACTTATAGGCGAGATGCCCATAGGCGTACCGCAGAACCTGGTACCCTACATCACTCAGACTGCCGCTGGCATCCGCAAGGAGCTCAAGATATTCGGCAACGACTATCCCACACCTGACGGGACCTGCATCCGGGACTACATCTACGTAGTTGACCTCGCAAAAGCCCATGTCGCAGCCGTGAACAGGATGCTGGATGTAGCCGACTCCGACCGTTACGAGATTTTCAACCTGGGCACCGGCAACGGGCTCTCGGTTCTCGAGCTCGTCAACCACTTCATATCAGCCACCGGCGTAAACCTGCCTTACAGCTTCGCGCCCCGCCGCGCAGGCGACATCATCAAGGTCTGGGCCAACCCCGAAAAAGCCAACAAAGTTCTTGGATGGAAGGCAGACACTCCTATCGAGGATGTGCTCCGCTCAGCCTGGAAATGGGAGAAAAAGGTCAGAGGATAAGTTTCTATAAAAATAGAATTTTAAAAAAACGGAAAATTACATTCCGTTTTTTTTATTTTCTGACGCTGTCTCTATCATATCCCTATCTTCGCTTCCATGGAATACGACGAGACAGTTTACGCCTGCGCCATCAACAGGGTCTTCAATTTCAACTGCCGGAGTGCACGGATGCTGACTGACATGTTCGCTTCCCCGGGCGAAGTGTTCGCGCTGCCGGAAAGAGAGCTGCGGGACCTTCTTCAGGACGGGGGGCATTACAGCAATGTCCTCCTGGACCAGAAGACCCTCAGAGCCGCAGAAGAGGAAGTACGCTGGGCCAGGAACACCGGCGTCGGCATCATATACATCCGCGACAGGGATTATCCGCGGCGGCTGAGGGAATGCCCGGACGCACCGGTAATATTGTTCTACAAAGGCCGCATCAGCCTCAATCCTTCCAGGGCAGTGGCAATAGTCGGCACGCGCAAAGCCACTGCCTACGGTCTGAAACAGTGCCGCAGAATCATCGAGAGCCTCTCATGCCTGAGCGACCGCCCCATGATTATCAGCGGACTCGCCTACGGGATTGACATCACTGCCCATCTCTGCGCACTTGAATACGGGATGCAGACCACAGCAGTTCTTCCCACCGGGATGGACAGCATCTATCCGCCACCTCACCGCCGGCATGCCATTAAAATCGCCGAAAAAGGCGCTCTGGTGACCGACTTCCCGAAAGGTTCCGCTCCGATGCCCATTACATTTCTCCGGCGCAACCGCATAATAGCCGGAATGTCAGATGCGGTGATTCTGGTAGAATCCGCAGCCAAAGGCGGAGGCCTGATCACGGCACGCACTGCGCTGTCATACTCCAGGGAAGTATTCGCTCTGCCGGGACGACTGGACGACCCGTACTCCGAAGGATGCAACCGGCTGATAGAAGCAAACGGTGCCGCTCTGATATCGGCGCCGGAAAGTGTAGCAACTGCCATGAACTGGAATGACAGAAACTCAGACAGGAAAAAAGACTACTTTAAAAAAATTTTTGAGCAAGGCGACTACATCCAACGGAATATCTTACTAGCTTTGTCAGCCGAACCGGCGGTCGAGAGGAACACCCTGATCAGAAAGACCGGAGCAGACCCGTCAGAGGTACTTGCAAGGCTGACTCAGCTGGAGCTCGACGGGATAGTGGGGTCAGACATCTACGGCCGCTACATATTAAGGTAAGATGATAGACACGCACTCACATCTATACGACGAGGCATTCGACGCAGACTTCCCGCAGGCCCTTGCCAGGGCCGTAGATGCAGGGGTGGAGCACCTCATATTTCCCGGCATCGACTCCTCCGTCCACCAGCGGATGGTGGAACGGGCAGCCTTGACAGGAGGAAGGGCGAGCGTGGCTGTGGGACTGCACCCCACATCTGTCGGAGAAAACTGGAAACAAGAGCTCGACTTCGTGGAAAAGCGGCTGGCCGAAGGAGGCTGGACCGCCATAGGAGAGATAGGACTGGACAGGCACTGGTCTGATGAATACTTCCACGAGCAGACCGAGGCGTTCAGACAGCAGATGATATGGGCCGGCGAGGCAGACCTGCCGGTCATAATACACGTCCGTGATGCACATGACACGGTATTCGAAATCCTGGAATCGCTTGCTTCAGACGGAGTCAGGATGAAAGGTGTTTTCCACGCATTCTCCGGCAGCATAGAGACGTTCCGCAGGATATGCTCTCTCGGGGATTTCCGCGTAGGCATCGGCGGAGTAGTCACGTACCGGAATGCCGGTATAGCTTCCACACTCACAGACATACCTCTCGGGAGAATCGTTCTGGAGACGGACTCCCCATGGCTTACCCCGGTCCCCTACCGGGGCAAGCGCAATGAATCCTCATATCTCGGGCTCATTGCTGCCAGAATCGCCGCAATCAAGGGAACAACGGCTGAAGCTGTTGACATCGCCACCACTGCCACCGCAAAAGAATTGTTCAACCTACAATAAACACACCGCATGCGAGACAAGACATCCATACTCCTGGTCTACACTGGAGGCACAATAGGAATGAAGCAGGATCCAGTATCATTCGACCTGCGCCCGTTCGACTTCTCCCAGATACTGGACGAAGTGCCTGAGCTTAAGAAATTCGGATACAGGATCGACACATACTCATTTGATCCTGTCATCGACTCTTCTGACGTAGACATAGAATTCTGGAAAAGGCTCACTCACCTGATAGAGGAGCATTACGACAACTACGACGGTTTCGTCATACTCCACGGAACAGACACCATGTCATTCTCCGCATCCGCCCTCAGCTTTATGCTGGGCGACATCACCAAGCCCGTGATTTTCACAGGCAGCCAGCTCCCCATCGGCATGCTGCGCACTGACGGAAAAGAGAACCTCATCTCCTCGATCGAGATTGCAGCATCCAAGGACGAAGCAGGCCATCCCATGGTTCCGGAAGTCTGCATCTATTTCGAAAGCCAGCTCTACAGAGGGAACCGCACCACTAAATACACGGCCGAGAATTTCCGTGCATTCCGTTCAGCCAACTACCCTGTACTGGCCGAAGCCGGCATACACATAAAATTCAACACCTCCTTCATACGGTATCCCGAAGACTGGAACCAGCCGCTCAAGCCGGTCTACAGGCTCGACCCCTCAGTTCTTATTATAAAGGTATTCCCCGGAATGAGGCAACAGATGCTGGAAGCTCTGGTGAACACACCAGGAATTCGGGCAATAATCCTTGAGACCTACGGTTCCGGCAACGCTCCGTCAGGAAAATGGTTCACAGACTGCATCAGAGAGGCCGTGGAGAAAGGCCTCATAGTGCTCAATATCACACAATGTCAAGCAGGTAGAGTGGATATGGACACCTATTCTACCGGAAAATCCCTTAAAAATATAGGCGTAATCGGGGGCAGTGACTGCACCACGGAGGCGGCCGTTGCGAAGTTATTTTTTTTACTAGGCCAATATCCTGACAATAAAGATGTTACTTATTTTCTCAAAAAAAATATTAAGGGAGAACTCACAGAAATGTAGATTTTATGAAAAATAATTTCTAATTTTGGCCGTGTTTTCTTGGAGAGGTGGCCGAGTGGTCGAAGGCGCGCGCCTGGAAAGTGCGTAAACTCCAAAAGGGTTTCGCGGGTTCGAATCCCGCCCTCTCCGCTTTTAGCTGATTGAAAAAACTCATTAAAAACTTGTTTAATAACTAATCAAAAATTGTATGAAAAAAATCTTCATGTTTTTGGCAGTTATGGGTCTCATGACTTTCACTGCACAATACGCATTTGCGCAGGACGGAGACTCTCTCACTACTGCAGAATCAACCGAACAGGTAGCCTTTGAGCCTGTAGCTGCGGCTGCCACAGAAGAAGCCCCCGCTGAGGCTCCTATGCATCAGGAAATCAAGAGGCTCTTCATCGAGGGTGGTGCAGGCTTCATGGCCACCATCATCGCCTGCCTCGTTTTCGGTCTTGCCGTTGCCATCGAGAGGATTATCTACCTGAACTTGGCCAGCACCAACACCGAGAAGCTTCTCAAGAAAGTTGAGGATGCCCTGAACAACGGTGGTGTAGAAGCAGCTAAGGACGTTTGCCGCAATACCCGCGGTCCTGTTGCATCCATCTTCTACCAGGGTCTGCTCCGCTACGACAAGGGAGTAGAGGAAGTTGAGAAATCCATCACATCCTACGGTTCTGTTCAGATGGGTCTCCTTGAGGGAGGTCTTTCATGGATTACCCTCTTCATCGCCGTTGCACCTATGCTCGGATTCATGGGAACTGTGATCGGTATGATTCAGGCATTCGATGAGATTCAGAGAGCTGGTGATATCAGCCCGACCCTCGTTGCAGGAGGTATGAAAGTCGCCCTGATTACCACCGTCGGCGGTCTGATCGTCGCCATCATCCTTCAGATACTTTACAACTATCTTATCGCCAAGGTTGACGGTATCGTCCTCTCAATGGAAGACGCCTCCATCTCCCTCGTAGATATGATCGTAAAATATCAGAACAAGTAACAATCACAAATCATGACTAGTAAATTCACAAAAATATTAGAAATCTGTCTGCTGGTTCTCTCTCTGATAGGGTTGGTAGCGTTCTTCATCTACAATGGGAACACCGGACTGTATACAGTCAACAACCTTTCAGAGGCGCTCGCAACCACCGGCATGCTTGACATAGTCCTCTTCTGGGCCTATGCTCTGGTGATTGCTGCGATAGTGCTTGTCGTGGTGCTCTCTATCATCAATATGGCAGGCAACAAGAAGTCACTCAAGAAGACAGGTTTCGTGCTGCTGATAGCCGTTGTGCTTATCGGTGCGTCGTTCCTGCTCGCCAGCGGAGACCCTATCGCCGTGAATATGGCTGTGCAGCCTACTCACGCTACATTGAAAATGACCGATACCCTGCTCAACCTGAGCTACGCATTGGTCGTACTCGCATTACTCGCCTTAATATGGGGCAGTGTAAGAAATCTCATCCACAAAGAAAGGTAATTATTAACTATGGCATCTAAGAAAACACCTGAAATAAACGGAGGTTCCATGGCGGACATCTCGTTCCTCATGCTGATCTTCTTCCTGATGGTGAGTACTATGGACCCTGAAACAGGTCTGTCCCGCCGTCTCCCTCCTATGCCTCCCGAGAATGCTCAGCTGGAGGACTTGAAGGTGAACCGTCGAAACATGCTCGACGTGAAGATCAACTCCAGGAACGGCGTTATGGCAGGCGGTGAAGTTATTCTTTCGGATGCGCAGCTTGAAGAGATCGTTATTGAGTTCCTCACTAACCCCAACGACCGTTCTGACCTTCCTTCGAAAGTTGTCAAGAACATCGAAGGCTTTGGAGAATATCCGGTCTCCGAAGGTGTGATATCCCTTCAGAACGACCGCCAGAGTCTCTATAGCAAATATATTGAGATTCAGAACGTGCTGGTGAGAGCAATTAACAGGGTAAGGGATGATTTTGCCATGGCTCATTTCGGAAAGGTTTACAATGACCTTCCCAGTGACAAGCAGGACATCGTCCGCGAAGCCATCCCTAACCGTGTCTCTGAAGCAGAACCTTTGGATGTAACTAAACAATAAGGAGGATAGACTATGGCAAAATTCCTAAGAAAAGGAGACAAAGGAACACCCGGCATCAACACAGCTTCCCTCCCGGATATCGTGTTCATGATTCTGATGTTCTTCATGGTCTCCACCAGTATGCGTCAGACTGACCGCATGGTGAACGTGAAGCTGCCTGAAGCCTCTGAAGTGATCAAGCTCGAAAGAAAAGACCTTGCATCTTACATCTTCATCGGTACTCCTTCACTGCAATACCAGAAAGAATTCGGTACGGACTCCCGTATCCAGCTCAACGATTCATTCAGGACCGTCAAGGACATCAGCGACTTCGTAGCCGCTGAGCGCGAGGCTCTGAGTGAGGTTGACCGCGAGCTCATGACCATATCCCTCAAAATTGACGAAGGCACCCGCATGGGTATCGTCACCGAGGTAAAGCAGGAGCTCCGCCGCTGCTCCGCACTGAAGATAATGTATGCAGCCAGAAAGACAGCTCCCGCAGTGAACTAAGTCTTTCGGTTGAAAATGAGAAATGGGTGCCTCATACTAGTGTGGGACACCCATTTTTAACTAAATACGAACAACGATTTAAATCAATAATGAAAAGATTCTCAATTATCGCAGCCCTTGTGCTATTTCCGATTCTGCTCTCAGCACAGAACCAGAAAGCAAAATACGTATTCTACTTTATCGGCGACGGCATGGGCTTCAACCATGTATCCGTAACTGAATACTGGCTCGGCTATACCGAGGGTGTATTCGACAGCAGACCGCTTGCATTCTCCAATTTCCCAGTTCTTGGATGGGCAGTAACCCACTCAGCCTCTAATCTCATTACCGACTCTGCCGCAGCAGGCACCGCTCTGTCCACAGGCAGCAAGACTGACAACGGAATGCTTGGCGTAGATTCCGATACTACAGCCCTTGAAAGTATCGCAGGAAAGATACATGACGCTGGCTATAAGGTGGGAATCTCTTCAACCGTGGGTATCAACCACGCTACACCAGGAGCATTCTACGGACACAGCGCCTCCAGAAGCAACTACTATGACATAGCCATGGAAATACCTGCCTCTGGATTCGAGTTCTTCGCCGGCGGCGGTGTGATTGAAAGCACTGGAGAGGATGGAGACAAGGCATCCGTCTACGACTTCATCGAGAAAAACGGCTACGTAATAGCCGAAGGCATGGACGAATTCCATGGTATAAAGGCAAGTGCCGGGAAAATGCTGCTGCTGCAGGAAGACGGCCGCATGAAAACTGAACTGCCTTACGCAATCGACATGAAGGACGGTGACATGACACAGGCAGACCTCGTAAAGGCGTCCATCGATTTCCTTTATGACGGGAACGGCCAAGGCTTCTTCGTAATGTCAGAGGGAGGCAGGATTGACTGGGCCAGCCACGGCAACGACACAAAGGCAATGATACTCGAGACCCTCAGTCTCTCCGACGCTGTCGCAGAAGCCATAAAATTCTACAACGAACACCCTGATGAGACACTTATCGTCGTAACCGCAGACCACGAGACCGGCGGTCTGACCATGAGCTGGGAAAGCGGATACAACGTCTACTTCGACAAGATTGAGAACATAGGCAAATCCAAGGACTTCGCCTCAGATGAGGAGCGAAGGGAAATGGATGAAGCCTCACACGCAGCCCACATAGGCTGGACTACCGGAGATCACTCGGGAGCAAACGTCCCGGTATTTGCCATAGGCGCAGGCAGCAGCCTGTTCTCCGGCCGCATGGACAACACAGAGATTCCCAAGAAGATATGCGAAGCGATGGGAATCACATTCTAAATACGGAAATACAAAAAACTCACATAATGACACTCAAGAGACAGAAAATCGCAGAGCTTCTCAAAGAGACCCCCGGCAAGGAAGTACTCGCCAAGGGCTGGGTCAGGACCAAGAGAGGCAACAAAAACATCACATTCATAGCCCTCAACGACGGTTCTACAATCAACAATATCCAGATAGTCTGCGATATGGCTTCGTTCTCTCCGGACGAGTCCTTCAAGGACATCACCACCGGCGCCTGCATCGCCGTCACAGGCAAACTGGTTGAATCCATCGGCAGCGGACAGAAAGTCGAGATTCAGGCCCGGGAGATTCAGGTCTACGGCACAGCCGATCCTGAGAAATACCCTCTCCAGAAAAAAGGCCACAGCATGGAGTTCCTGCGCGAAATAGCTCACCTGCGTCCCCGCACCAACACCTTCGGAGCAGTCCTCAGAATCCGCCACGCCATGGCCTTCGCCATCCATAAATATTTCAACGACAAAGGATTCTACTACCTCCATACGCCCCTTATCACAGCCTCTGACGCCGAGGGCGCAGGAGCCATGTTCCAAGTAACTACCCTGGACGTAAGCAACCCTCCCCGTACCGAGGAGGGCAAAGTGGACTGGTCACAGGACTTCTTCGGACGCCACACCAACCTGACTGTCAGCGGACAGCTCGAGGGCGAGCTCGGAGCCATGGCCC
>DWYD01000190.1 GCA_019118865.1 Candidatus Coprenecus merdipullorum
TCCTGGCAGCAGTAGACGGCTGCGTTCCGGTAATATAAGAAACCACCTCCCCCGCCCTTTCGGGACCGAGGGAGATGGTCATCTGTCTGATAAATGCCTCCGGCAGTGTCTGCATCGCAGGACGGTGTCAGCTGAAATTGACCGGGGGCTTGATATTGGAAAAGTCCACAGGATTGCCCTCCGCATAACTGTTCACTGCTTTCTCTACCTGATCGGTGATGCTGTCCACCATCTCCTGAAGCTTGTTTCCGAGCATCATCTTCATCATGAAATTGAGCTCCGCTGCCAGTTCTATGTGGAAAAGGGTCGAGTCAAGACCTACAGGGTCCATGTGGAAGGTCACCGAGAAATTCAGGAAAGACTTGCCGTCGTCCTTGAGCTCGACGAGGGAGAAAGGCTCGCGGCGGGCAACTACGAATCCGAGGCTGATGCCCTTGTACTCGATACGGACGCTGTCGCGGTCGGCCGTGATTTTGCCGCCGTATTCCTCCGGAACATTCTGCACCAGCAGACTGAGATCTCCGAAAAGACCGAAGAGCACCATAGGCGGCCGCTTCAGAAGGACCTCGCGGCCGGTCACCTTAGTCACATCACTCATGATCCTTGCTCCACTTGTCCGGGTCGTATCTCCACTCCTTCAGCATCTTCACATCCCCTTCCTTTATATACCCTGTATCCAGAGCCACATCCACGAGGGTATCGTAGTTGGAGAGGGTGTGCAGCTCCACATCCGCGTTCTCGAAGGCACGGCGGGAACGGTCAAAATTGTAGGAGAAGATGGCCACCATGCCGGCTATGTGCACTCCGCACTTGAGCAAGGCGTCCACAGCGGCCAGACTGCTCTGACCGGTGGAGATAAGGTCCTCGATGACCACTACCCTCTCGCCTCCGCGGAGCACTCCCTCGACCTGATTGCCCATGCCGTGGTCCTTGGCTTTGGAACGGATGTAGACGAAAGGCTTGCCCGTCATCTCTGCAACGATGGCTCCGTAGGCAATGGCTCCGGTAGCTACACCTGCTATCACATCCACATCCTTGAACTCCGCGTTGATCACCTCTATCATGGCTTCGCAGATAGTCTTGCGGAAATCAGGGTAGGACAAGGCCTTACGGTTATCACAGTAAATGGGAGAATGAAGTCCTGACGCCCATAGGAAGGGCTTTTCGGGGCTGAGTCTGACAGCTTCAATGTCCAGAAGCCCCTTTGCGATTCTATATTCCAGATTTTCCATATTGTCCTTAAATAAAAACCGCCCAAAGTTAGTAAAAAAATCGATTAACAGCTACCGCAGAGAACAAAAGAATGTTACAAGAAACGGAACGCTGAAATCCACTACGAACCCGTGGAACATCGACAGGACAGTGTACTTCTCACCACTTGCCTGGATGATAGAAGGGAGGGTCACATCCATAGTGGTGGCGCCTCCGCAGGAAATAGGTGCCAGCGGGCCGAACCAACGCACCAGCAGGGGAGCGGTTACGAGAGTAATGAACTCCCTGACAATATTGGAAATAAGAGCCACGGTCCCTAGCCCGGCACCGACGTATTCGGTTATGAGCACACTTGAGAGGGAGTAGTAAGCAAAACCCGAGCCTACAGCCATCGTCTCCGGCACTGTCCTGTGAGGGAGAAGCAGGCCGAGCAGGGCCGAAGCCATCAACGTTCCCAGGATGGTCATCAGCGGCAGCAGGGCCAGACGCGGATCGAGACGTCTGAAACCGCCGATGATGTCCGGATTGTTGCCCACACTGAACCCGACACTGAGAATCAGGGCATAAAGCGCGTACATAGCGATGTCTGTCCCGGAGAGGTCCACAGGTATTATTTCCGAGATGCCAAGAAGTATGCCGGATATGAAGAAAGCGATGATGATCAGGCTGTCTTTAAGAGCTCCGGTTCTCGCCTTCGCTGTGCCTTCGGCAGAAGAGGCCTCCGTCCGGTCCTGATCTCCGGCAGCGGCTTCTCCTGCCGCCCTGCCCGCTTTTCCCGCTCCATTGACCAGACGCCACAGCAGCATCGCCATAAGACAGCTGCCCGATGCACACATCACGGCGACAAGCAATGCCTCAGCACCCAGAGTAGGCAGACTCCTGATCAGCATTCTGTTACATCCTACCTCCACACCCAAAAGGAAAAGCAGCAGCCAGATAAGCGCCATGGTAACCTTGCCTGTCCAAATCAACCGCCAACGGCGGAGGAGATATCCTGCAATTACGCCGCCAAAAAGGAATCCGAATAATATCAGCATCTTCAATCAGTAAAGAATTTTTTATTAAAGTTGACCAGATAGAGTTTTTTGGTGGCGCGGGTGAGGGCGGTGTAGAGCCACTTGAGATCCTCGACGGTGAGGGTGTCCTGCCAGAAAGCGTTGTCAATGAATACGCATTTCCACTGGCCGCCCTGGGACTTGTGACAGGTGATGGCAGTGGAGTACTTAATCTGCAGGGCGTTGTAGTACGGATCCTCCCGAACGGCGGCGTTGCGCTTGCGCTTGGTGGATATATCGCTGTAATCGGTGAAGACACCTTCGTAGAGGGCACTCTGCTGCTCAGCGGGCAGGGACGCGGACTCGGACGTGAGGGTGTCGAGTATCACCTTGGCAGTAATCTCCACGTCACTATAGTCCGGGAAGGCCAGGACAGCCTCGGCGAAATGCAGGCCGTAGCGCTCCTCGTAATTCGAGATCTTTATCAGTTCCGCTATGTCCCCATTGGCGATAAAATCCAGCTCCTCGATCTTCTCCAGGAACTGATAGCAGTTCTTCACCACCATCAGCCGGTCTCCGCGTGAAAGAGCCTCCTCCCGGAAGAGGACGGTGCCGCGGATGCCCTGATTGTAGCGGTTGGCCCGCTTGTTGGAACGGCAGAGGACCACCGTCTCGTCTATCCCGTAGCGGCCTATCGCATCGTCCAGAGCCTCGATAAGCTCTCCGCCGCCGATCCGCTCCACGTCCGCAAAACCGCGGGTCTCCAGCCGGGGATACTCCTCACAGGCTCCGGTGACTACCGCATGCCGCACCACCGTGGCATTGAACAGGATACCGGAGGTGTCGGCCTGACGCACGACCTTGTCCAGCAGGACATAGTCCACATGACCGTACATCCCCACGTACGAGGGGTCAAGGGCGGGACTGCGGTCGAGGCCGATAGGCGGCAACTGGGCATTGTCCCCTACCAGGATCAGGGTATTGCCCTCCCCCTGCCGGATGTAGTCCAGCAGGTCCTCGAGAAGATTGCCGCTGCCGAAGAGCGAGCCGGCCGAATCTATGGTAATCAGCGATGCCTCGTCCACGATGTAGCAGGTCCGGCGGTCCTTGTTCAGGTCCAGGACAAATTTTCCTCCGCCGGCATCCATCGACTTCTGACGGTAGATCTGCTTGTGAATCGTAGTGGCCTTCTCGCCGGTGTAGCCCGCCAACACCTTTGCCGCACGGCCCGTCGGAGCCATCAGGCGGAACCGCAGATCCAGAGCCTTCATCGCCCGCACGGCCGCACCCATCGCCTCAGTCTTGCCGGTACCGGCATAGCCGTTGACTATCATGATATCGCCCTCACCGGTCAGAAAGGCCGGCAGCCGCGAGAAAAGCTCGTCCTGACAGGGCGTAGGCTCATACGGAAAGGCATCCCGTATCTTCTGCTCCAGAAATTTCCTGACCGCCATTCCTAGACTTTCTTGAAGATGAAGAACAGCATCAGCAGGGAGTAGATCTCCAGACGGCCGAGAAGCATCTCTATGGTCATCACCACTTTGGCGAAAGGAGTAAAATGCGAGAAATTGCCCATCGAGCCGCTGGCTCCCAAGCCGGGGCCGACGTTGCCCATCGATGTCAGGGAAGCTGCGAAGGACTCCTCGAAATCAGGACCGGTCAAGGATATAAGCAGCACTCCTACGATGAATATCAAGGTAAATGCCACAATATACAGTATAGCGGAGCGGATAACCGATGGCTCTATGGTATGGTCACCCACCTTGACCGGTATGACGGCATTGGGATGAAGCTGTTTGAAAATATTGTTCTTGAGCACCTTGTAGAATATCCACATACGGTCCGCCTTCACTCCGCCGCAGGTCGAGCCGCTGCACCCTCCGTGGAACATGGCGAATAGCAGGAGGAAAATCGAGAACAGGGGCCATACGGAGGTATCGGCCGTAGCGAAACCGGTGGAGCTGATGACCGAGGCATACTGGAAGAACGACTGGCGCATGGCCTCTCCGTAAGTGGCGATCTGACCGCTGGCCTTCAGATCCAGGCCTATCAGCAGGGACATCACTATGCAGAAGCCCGCGAAATACCTGAATACAGGCGACTTGAGCAGTGCGGTCGAGCGCTTCACTATCAAGGCGTAGACCATGCCGAAATGCAGGGTCGAGATATACATGAACACTATGCAGACTATCTCTATCGGCAGGGAATCATAGTATAGTATCGACAGGTTGCGGGTGCTGAAACCGCCGGTGGAGACGATGCTCATGGCGTGGTTGACGGCATCGAAGAAGGACATTCCGGCCACCATCAGGGCAATGGTTCCCGCAACCGTGATGCCGACGTAGGTCGAGGCGATGACACGGACGGTCTCCTTCGAGCGGTAGCGGTAGTTATCCTTCGAGATGGAGGAAATCTCTATCTTCGATATCCTCATGCGGAAGGTACTCATGGAGGGCAGCACCAGGAGCATAAAGACCATCACTCCCATACCGCCGATAAAATGCGTGGAGGAGCGCCAGAAAAGCAGGCCTTTGGGCAGGGCCTCGACATTCTGGAGTATGGTGCCTCCGGTGGTGGTATAGCCCGACACGGACTCATACCAGGCATTGGGCAGGGTGAACTCTCCGCCCCACATGACGTAGGGCAGCATTCCGAAGATACAGCTGAGAATCCATGAGAAAATGGTAATGGCAAATCCCTCGCGGAGATTCACGTCATCCTGGCCTCTTACGAAGATAAGCGGGAAGCATCCCACCATCGCCGTAATCAGGGCGCTCAGCAGCAGGGGCGAGAATGACGAGTCGAAGCCGTTGAGAGCCGACACGCCCAGGGACAGGAACATAAACAGGGCATTGAAGAGCAACGCTATACCGATATACCTGGCTATCAGCTTGATATTCATATTCCCCGCTTCTTGAAGGATTTGTTCTCGTCGATAATCTCCTTGATGTCCTCGTTCATGGCCTGAATCTGGTCGCCGCCGTAATCAAAGGTGACGCTGTAGGTCTTGCCGCTGCAGCGGTAATCACTGAGTCCCCGGGACATCCTCAACATAGGCCGTACAATATAGTGACTGAGGAAATAGACGAAGAGAATAATCAGCACAATACTGGCCGCACTAGCTATGACACCCGGCATAATGGAACGGTAATAACTGTCCTGCAGGCTGTTGTAGCTGTCAGTAATCGCACTCTGCGAAGTATCCGAAAGACGCTGGAGATAACCGCGCAGCTTGGTGTATACGGTCTGGAGCCGGTTGAAATACCAGTCGGTACGTTCCTCCTGCGGTCTTAGCCAGACGGACTCTATCTCCTGGGCCACCTGCATATAGGCCGAATAGGCATAGCGCACGGAATCCGCCATATTCCTCTCATTGTCCGACGCCAGCACCGTATACAGACGTTCCATCCCTTCCTCGAACTCATCGGCAGGTATGGTTTCCGGCTGGGCCAGCAGACCGTCACCGCCTATCTGGCGAAAAAGGTCTGAATGATACCGTTCGGAAGTATTCAGCAGGTTGCGGGTAAGGTCCACGCTCAGGATACTGTTGGATATAAAGTCAGATATGTTGCGGCTCATCCGGCCGAATTCAAAGAATGCCATCGCTCCTGACAGCAGCAGCATCAGCGCGATAACCAGCGAGGCGGCATAAATCTTACTTCTGATACCCAGTTTTATTTTCTTGAATAGAGGCATAGTCCGTTGTCAGGGGGATTTTGGCGGAGAGAGGGGGATTCGAACCCCCGGAACCCACAAGGAGTTCAACAGTTTTCGAGACTGCCCCGTTCGACCACTCCGGCATCTCTCCTTTCAGTAACAGGTGCAAATATAAGCGCATTTTTCTAATTCCGTAAAAAACTTTTACACATTATTTTGTGAAATGGATTTAAAGTTCCATCTTTGCTGATGAAAGTTTTAGCCGATACGTCCCGCGGTAAAAGACAAGACTCTTAATTTCTTGCTTTATGATACAGATAGATGAACTTAAATTCAGCTACAGGGGACACTGTGTATACGACGGTCTGAATCTGGAGCTGACAGACGGAGCCCTATACGGGCTTATGGGAAGAAACGGAGCGGGCAAGACCACTTTGATGAAGTTGATTGCCGGACTTCTCCGATGCAAAGAGGGACGGATATCGGTTGACGGCATGAAACCGTCCGACCGGAAGCCGGAGTTTCTCGACAACGTGTATTTCGTACCGGAGAGTTTCAATGCTCCTGACATACCGGTTATAGAATACGCCGGAAGTTACGGTATGTTCTACTCAAACTATGACGGGGACGCTATGCTGGAATACCTTAGCGTTTTCGGAATTGAACCGCAGGCTGTGTTCCGGAAACTGTCAGCAGGACAGAAAAAGAAAGCATTGATAGCCTTCGCGCTGGCACTCAACACCCGGCTTCTACTGCTGGACGAGCCTGGCAACGGCCTGGACATTCCTTCCAAGCTATGTCTAAGACGGCTTCTTTCCGAGCACGTCCGTCCGGACAGAACCATAGTGCTCTCGACTCATCAGATCAGGGACGTGGCCGATATTGTGGACCACATAACGGTCATAGACTGCGGAAAACTGCTGCTTAACTGCACGCTTGAAGACATTTCCTCCAGGATAAGCTTCCATATTGATGACAAAGCCATGCAGAATTCCCTGTTCTGTGAACGCACTGCCGCCGGGACCGTAAACATTCTGCCGTATTCTGAATCCGCAGACTCCGGCAGAATCGACCTGGAAGTTCTCTTCAATGCCTGCATATCAGGTGGAAAGAAATTTACTGAGTATTTACAGAAAAACAACGGCACTAAAAAGGAGGTATAAAATGGGAAAATCATCACAATATCAGAAAAAGAATAATCGGAAGGGCCGCGCATGCATGCTGGCTTTTTCCGACCTTAAGACGGGTATCCGCAAAGTATGGCCGTCTGCGGCAGTTATGGCCGTCCTGTACATCGGCTATTGGATCATAATGATGGCGACAGAAGGCCACGCCGCACCCGCGGACAGGCTGCCGGTACTTTATCTGGCTGCTCTGTTCTTCTCTTTCAGCGTTCCTGCCTCTGCATACGGCTATATCAACGACCCTTCCGACGGAACAGGCTACGTAATGCTGCCTCTCCCGTCCCTGGTAAAATTCGGAGTAATGATGCTGGTATCCGTGCTTGTGATTCCATTTGGATTCTACCTGGCGATGTATCTTATTGACTGCTGCCTGACCTTGGCTGGCGGTGAAAAAGGATTTGCGGGCATGATTTGGGAAGAAGGAGGAACTGATTTCATATCCTTCTGGTCCGATTACGGAAAGATCTGCCTGTATCAGTCCGCTTTCATTCTGGGCAATATAGTCCTGCGCAAACACAAGATTGCACTTACTGTCATCGCCATGCTGGCCCTCCACGGCATTTTTATGGGTATATTCCGGATAGAGGAAATGCGTGGCGGCATCCTGTACATTCTCTACGCATTCGTGACCCCCGTCTCGATCTGGGTTGCGTCCTATCTGGCATTCAGGAGACTGCAATTCAGCTGATCTCGTCCAGCTCAAGCCAGCGGAGCTCCTTCTCATCGAGCAGACGGACGACCTCACTGATACGGACTGAGTCGGCCGTCAACTCGTCGGATGACAGAGTTCCAGAGCAGAGACGGGCCTCAAGAGCCTTTTTCTCCTCCTCCAGGGCTATCAGGTCATGCTCAATCTGCTCCTTTTCCTGCTTTTCCTTGTAAGTCAGACGGCGCTTGCGTTCACCCCCGCGATCCACTGCCGAGGCCGGAGTCTCAGGCGCTGCCGCCTTACGGGCCTCCTTGGACGCAGCCCTGCGCTCCTCCTCTCTGTCCCTGAGATACTGACGGTATCCGGAATAACTGCCCACAAAGTCCTTGACTCGGCCTCCGCCCTCGAAGATGAAGAGATGGTCTGCCAGCTTGTCCACGAAAAAGCGGTCGTGGGAGACTATAAGCAGCGAGCCCGCGAATCCGGACAGATACTCCTCCAGCACATTGAGGGTCATCAGGTCCAGGTCGTTGGTGGGCTCGTCGAGTATCAGGAAATTGGGACTGCGCATCAGCACGGTCAGCAGATAAAGCCGACGCCGCTCGCCTCCACTGAGCAGAGCGACCTTATTGCGGTGCATCGAGGGCGGAAAGAGAAAATAGTTGAGAAAGGTCATCGCAGAGACGGTCTCCCCCTTGCCTATGGACACTACATCGGCTATCTCCGAGACTGTCTCGAAGACAGTCTTGTTGCCGTCCAGACGGATGCCCTCCTGCCGGTAATACCCTATGCGGAGGGTCTCGCCGCGGTCTATCTCTCCCGCAGAAGGTTCCAGGACACCGGCCAGCAGGTCGAGGAAGGTGCTCTTCCCCACTCCGTTGGGACCGACCACCGCTATTTTCTCTCCGGGAGCGAAGTTGTAGGTAAAATCCTCGAGTACAGGGAAGTCGCCCCAGCGGTAGCTCACTCCGCGGCAGTTGATTATCTTGCGGCCGAGGCGGGCCATCCCGGCCCGTATCTCCACCTGTCGCTCCTCTATCCTCTGCCCCGCCCTGTCCTTGAGTTCATGGAATGCGTCGATACGGTATTTGGCCTTGGTTCCGCGTGCACAGGGCATCCGGCGCATCCAGTCCAGCTCTGTACGCAGCAGATTGCGGGCCCGGTCAGTAGCCGCGTTGAAATTGGCTATGCGCTCCTGCCTCTTCTCCAGGAAGTAGGAATAGTTGCCCTGGTAGCGGTAGAGTTTACCGCCGTCCAGTTCCAGAATCTGGTTGCAGACCCTGTCCAGGAAATAGCGGTCGTGGGTGACCATAAGCAGGGTACAGCGCGAGCGGGTGAGGTAGTCCTCCAGGAACTCGATGCTGTCCACGTCCAGATGGTTCGTGGGCTCGTCCAGCACCAGAAAGTCCGGTTTACGGATAAGGACGGCGGCAATGGCAGTCCGCTTGGCCTCTCCTCCGCTGAGAGTTCCGGCCTTCCGGGAAGGGTCGTCCAGCTTCAGGCGGGAAAGCACCGAGGCTATCTCGTACTCCGGGACAGCCTGGTCTCCGGCTCCTTCCATGACAATTTCCGATATGGTGCGATCAGGGTCATAATGCTGGTCCTGCTCCAGAAAGGCCACAGCAATGTCCTTGAGAAAATGCACCGAGCCGTCTCCGTCAGAAGAATCCCTGCCGGCTATGATGCTCAGCAGGGATGTCTTCCCGGTACCGTTGGGAGCGACCAGGGCTATCTTGTCCCCCTCGTCGATATGGAATGAGATGTGGTCAAACAGCACCCTGGGGCCGTAGGACTTGGATACATTGTTAACCTCGAGATAACTGCTCATCCGGATCAAGTATTATCTGTTGCCGTACATGTCCTCGTAGTACTTCTCGTACTCGCCCGAGGTGATGTTGTCCATCCACGCCTGATTGTCCAGGTACCAGCGCACCGTCCGATCTATACCCTCCTCGAACTGCAGGCTCGGGCTCCAGCCCAGCTCGCGGTGCAGCTTCGTGGCATCGATCGCATACCGCAGGTCGTGGCCCGCACGGTCCGTGACGTAGGTGATAAGGCTCTCAGAACAGCCCTCAGGGTTACCCAGGAGGCGGTCAGTTGTCTTGATTATCACCTTGATCAGGTCGATGTTCTTCCACTCGTTGAAACCGCCGATATTGTAGGTCTCGGCTACCTTCCCCTCATGGAAGATAAGGTCGATGGCCCTCGCGTGGTCCTCCACGTAAAGCCAGTCGCGGACGTTCTCACCCCTGCCGTACACCGGCAGGGGCTTGCGGTGCCGGATATTGTTGATGAACAGAGGTATCAGTTTCTCCGGGAACTGGTAGGGGCCGTAGTTGTTCGAGCAGTTGGTCACTATCGTAGGCATACCGTAGGTGTCATGGAAGGCACGAACGAAGTGGTCCGAGGAGGCCTTCGACGCGCTGTAGGGGCTGTGGGGACTGTATCTCGTCGTCTCCCGGAAGAACTCGTCCCCGTACACCTCGTGGGCGCTGATGTCCGAGTGAATACCCTCCGGATGGGTCAGCTCTAGGG
>DWYD01000021.1 GCA_019118865.1 Candidatus Coprenecus merdipullorum
GCGGAACACGTCCACTATCCGCTGCAGGGTATCCGGCCCGCTGTACATGTCGTCGCTGTCGAGCTGTACGGCATAGCGTCCGCAAGCCGGATGGCTTATACCGGCGTTCCAGCAGCCGCCGATGCCCAGGCCGGTCTCCTCCGGGATAAGGTGAATCACCCGGCTGTCGGACGAGGCCAGTTCATCTATCCTTTCCGATGTTCCGTCGGTGGAATGATTGTCTATCACTATGACATTGAACGGAAAATCCGTCTGTTGCGAGAGTGCCGAGCGGAGCGCGTCCTGAATCGTGGCCGCACGGTTGAGCACCGGGATGATGACCGAAGCCTCGACGACATAGATTCCGCCGTCCTCTCCGACCGTCCGCGTCCGCTGCGGCAACCACGCCCCTATTTTCCTTAGATGATCCGTGAAAATGGCCTCCATCTCTATCTGCGCCTCCCGGTTCCGCGGGTCCACATAGTCGAACTGCTTCTGCCCTGAAGCCCTCGCATCCACCTCGTCCACCCCGTAGAGCGTCTGCGGCAGATGCACCGGCGCCCCGTGCCGCGAGAGGAAGAGCCTCAGCGAATACCACCGGCCGTATTTCAGCGACAGGCCGCCTCCTGCATTGCCCTCCGTCGTCTCCTGCTCCCATTCCTCCATCAGAGCCATTCACAGCCACCAGCGCCCCGAAATCGAAGTCCTCCCGCACACTGCCCGACTGATAGTCATTGACCGGATTGTCCTTCCGCAGCCCGTCCGCCGTCCGCAACCAGTAGTCACAGTACACCATCGCCGCCCCGGTCCGGGCAGCCTCTTCCAGCAGCCTTTCTCTGGCCTGCCCGGCATCATATATTTCCCGCTCCGGTCCTATCTGGAGTAGAGCGTAACCTTCTTTGGAATAAATATTTCTCATTCTGCGGCAGCACTATTTGCCCATCCTTCCGTCCAAGGCGGCATATAGATTACCTCTCCCAGACTTGGATCATCATATTGATGGAAAATGACTTCCTCTATGCTTATAGCTATATGGTCTATCACTCCCCACCTGTTGTTCTGCGCATATACCATCATAGGAGAATTATTGTACAGGTCATAAGAGACACCATTGTTGCCGTTGTGCGCAAGATGGTTTTTCCCAGGATTATAATCATCTCCCTCTGTCAGATTTCCTAAATTGACCTCCGGTCCCGTACCGCCTGCGACATTGCCGATAATAGTGATACCCCAAAGATTATCGGTTATAACATTACCTGAGATATATGCTTTCTGACCTCCGGCAGAATTATAAATACTAATTCCGCTGCCCCCCGACATAGGATTGCTGTCCCAAGTGTTGCAATATATCTTGTTGTCCGTTATCGTCACATCCATCACACCGTTGGTTGTTATACCGTAACGGTTTCCATGTACCTGATTGTCCTCTATGAGCACTTTGTTCGATCCGGAAAGGTTCATCATATTTGCGACTGCGATGCCACCGTTGGTTGTAATCGCATACGGTCCTACGACCTCATTGCCTATAATTTCCACGCTGCCTTCACCGCCCACAGTAACATTGATCTGCGGCCTGTTGCGGCTGTCATAGGAATTATTCTTCAACTTATTATCCTGGAACAGAAGAGGAGAAGCTATATTCGCGCCTCCGGATATGGCTTCCCTGACATTGTCGGTTATCTCACAGTTCCTCACTGTAGTCAATGCCTCGCTGCCCAGATTCACGGCTGCATAGTCCTGAACTACTCCTGTAAGCTCACACTCTTCTATGGTCAACGTCTGAGCACCGAAGTTACGGATAGGGAAGCATACCAAGCGCATGTTTCTGATAATTCCCCCGCCATTCCCGGTAAAATATAGATACTCGGGAACCGCATCATCGTTCTCCGGCTGTATTGAAGCCTGCTCAGAAGGAGAGAAATCCAGATTTCCCATCACGGTAATGCGTACACCGTCAGCGATAAGCAGTGTCCTCACACCGTCAATCACCAGGGCATCCCCTTCAGCCACTGTCATATCCGCATTGACTCGATATATGTTCTCCCCCCATTCGGTAACGATGCCGGCAGGAAGCCCGCTGAGCATATCAAATGTATATTCGGTGCCCAGTCCGTCAGTTGTGAACTCCTCTGTCACCTCAAGAGCATATTCCGCCTCAAGACCGCCTACCGTTGCCGTTATGACCGCATTGCCTACAGATACCGCTGTAACAGTCCCTTCCTGATCCACTGATGCTACAGCATCATCTGACGAACTGAATTGCACGTCTTCCACAAACGCATCCTCGGGTGAATATGTAATTTCAAGAGGAAGTGTCTGTCCTACAACGATTCTGCGCTGGGCCGCCGAAAGTCCTATAGATTCAACCTTGACCGGAGCTTCCTGCACAACTTTGAATGACACCTCTGCAGTTCCCGCCGTTATTATAACCTCTGCCGTACGCGCTGCATTACACTCCTCGTCCACTACAGCAACAGTCAGGTCGGCATCACCGGCTTCCCCGGCCTCGGGAGTGACACTTACCCATGTGTCGGAGACACTGAGATGCCAGTCTGTATTGGAGGTAATGCTAATATACTGCGGTCCCATATTATCCGGAGCAAACCTGACCTCCTTCACATCACCCTCAATGGACACGGTATCTTTCTTTTCATCTGTCCGCTTGCAGCCTGTAGAAAAGACAATACCAAACAGACCTGCAATAATCAACGCTTTTTTCATGACATAAAATTAATTGGTTAATAATGTTGACAAATTTAGGTAAATTTATCTTTGAAAAGAACAGTTATTGCCTCATTTTCCCGGAAGAACAAGACCGGACATCTCAGTTGTTCCTGTTTATCAGGTTTACGACGACCTTCACCATCATGTCCTTCTCTTCCGTGCGGCTTTCGGCTATCATGAGCGTGAGGGCGACCAGAGTGTTGTCGGCTATGCGCTTCGTGCCGTCCGGCCCAGAACTGCCACCAGCTGCTTTAATTCTGAATACCGCTGCTCGGTCAGGGCTTTGTTGACGGCATAGCCTTTTACCAGATAGTCTTTCAGCACTTTGTTGGCCCAAATGCGGAACTGAGTACCCCGCTGGCTTTTCACACGATATCCTACGGAGATGATGACATCCAAGGAATAAAAAGCAACTGGCTGTTTTACTCCATCAACACGCAAAAAATGCGTGTTGTTTTCTCTTTCCAATTCATTCTCCGCAAACACATTATTTATATGCTTTCTTATTGTCTT
>DWYD01000022.1 GCA_019118865.1 Candidatus Coprenecus merdipullorum
GCTTGGGAATATTGACTATGTCCCCGTCCTGGAGCACGATGTCGTTGTACGAGCCGGGCTTGTCCAGGGCAGCGACCATGTTGATACCTATCTTATACCGGTCATCTCTGTCAGGTATCTCTATCATCGAGGAATCCACACCTTCCTCCCTAAGAGCAAGATGAGCTGCCTGGACAGCCCTGCGGTACTCCTCCTCGCTCATCATCCTCATTATAGTAGCACCTTCAAGATAAGCGTCATCGGTACATCCTCCGGAGCGTTCTATCACCTCGCTCAAGCGCACAACATTACTTTCTATGACATAATATCCGGGGAATACCACCTCTCCGTTGACGGTGATACCCTGCTGTGCCTTGTAACTGGGTGTAGGTCTTACTGATATGATATCGTAAGGAGCCAGCTTGAAATCCATTGCGGAAGGATCCTCCAGAAGATTGAAATTGTATACTATCGACACTGTATCGCTCTTGAAATCGGTATCACTGTCCATATTTCTGCGGGCCACGTCCACATTAGTTCTGGAGGCTCCAATTGCAAAATCTCCTGAAAGAAGTATAGCATCGCCCAAAGTCATACCTTCTCTGAATGTGATTGTTGTAGGATTATTCAAGAATCCCCTCGTAGACACCGTCGTCGGCACCTCCATCTCAGTGCTTGAATAGATCCGTACATTATCCTCATTGCACAAAGGAATATCCTGTCCTCCGCCCATCAGTTCCTTAAGATTAAAATACAGAGCTATAGGCTCACGCTGCTCATTGAGTCTCTCGATATAGCCTCTTTCCATAAAAGCCTCATCCCGCAATCCTCCAGCAAAATCTATGAGTTCACGAACCGTAGACACACCATCTGTCAAGGCATAAGATCCTGGATGCCATACAGCTCCACTTATACTCACAATATTCTTGTTTCTTCCAATATTGGCACCTACACTTACAGCATCACCGTCCTTAAGCTCAAAAGATGCGAAATCCGCAGCCATTACGTTAAATGTTTCCAGTCTCTCACCGAAAGTTCTCCTGACCTGAACCAGCTGAGTGTTAGCGTTGTCCGAAAAACCGGCAGCATAGAGAAGCAGATCCGCCACGGTCTCTCCCTCCTTCATATCATACACCATCGGACGCTTTACACTTCCTGATATGCTTACATGCACCGTATACGGAGTTATCATGATAAGGTCATTGTCTTCCAGACGGATGTTCTTGGAAAAATCACCGTTGATAATGAAATCGTAGACATCGAGTGTCTCCGCCAGCTTATTGTTCCTGTACACGCGGATATCACGTACAGAACCCAGGTCCGTTGGGCCACCCGCAAGATATATTGCAGAGAATACCGTGGATAAAGAAGGCAGCGTATATGTGCCGGGACGCACGGCATCACCTACGACATTGACAGTAAACGACCTGATTCTGCCGATTGACAGACGCAGGAACGTATTCGGACGGTCACCTGAAAGCCCGGAATAGACTATTGAGAATTTTTCCGTCAACCTCTTCTCCGCGCCCTCGACAGTATTGCCGGCAAGGTATACCGGTCCGACATTAGGAATGGTGACACTGCCTTCAGGACTTATCGTAAATGAATAATTGACATAAGTTGCTCCCCATATGTCGATTACTATCTCATCCCCTGCTGCCAGTTTATAATTTGCAGGTGTCGGAATATTGTAGCTGGGGACAAAGTTCAGGCTGGGGGATTTGAAAATATTGTGTCCGTAAATATTAGATGATGCGGAAGCCGGCTCACTCTCCAGTGCCGGTGTACCCACATCAGCCACAGTCATTTCCTCATTTCTGTTAACAGTCGGAGGCACTGTCTTCATATCGGTAGTTCCGCCTCCGGAAGTCTGCTTGTTGACCATAGCCTCTATCTCACTTTCGCTATAGCCATACGATCTTGCCATAGATTTGGCCATCTCTATCTCTGCCTGAGACTGAGCACACAGGGAAAAAGTACCGAGTGCCGCAAAGACAAAAAGAACAACAAACTTGTAAATTAGTCTCATATTTGACGTATTAAATTTAACCCGAATTTAAATTCCTACAAAAATATACATCTTTTAACATTCTGCAAAAAAATATAGTCTCAACTAGTTTTTCCACTATATTTGTAGCATGAACAAAGGTGCTAAAATATTAATTAACATATTGTTTTTCCTATACATTTCTCTAGTGCTGTTTTTCTGTTTCTATAAATTCAGCTCAACAGGCATAGATTTAGGAAAACATTTCCTGGGCATCAGACTTGACCGTTATGCTCATTTCCTAATGTTCCTCCCATACCCTTTCATAACATGGCTCACCTGCCGGTATACCTGCAGGTCCATGCTTGTCCGCAAATATGCTGTCATGCTCACTCTGATTTCGGGACTCATCTTCGCAGGTATAACAGAGCTTTGCCAGGACTGGTTTTTCTCATCAAGACAAGGCGACATCCTGGACTATGCCGCAGATTCTATCTCGATTATTACCGGCACTGCCATCGTGGCCCTGGCAGGCCATCCGCTGGTAAGGTTTATTGACTCCACATTTTCAAATCACAGACTATGAGACACCCTGTCACTATTATCCTATGTACGCTGCTGTTCCTTTCAGCAGCATGCCACACCGCATCTTCCACGGACAGGGACAGTTTACGAGCTGCCCGCCAGGAGCGTATTTTCGGAGGAGAACCTGTCAGGACTGCTGTCAAGCTGAGCGCAGCGGCGGCTGTCGGCATCATCAATCCCTCCGTTGAGTTCCGTGCTCACAGATACATCACTGTTGCCTTGGAGGGAATAGGAGTTTTCTATCCGAAAGGTTTCGGGAAAATTCTGGACGGCCCGGTTGTCATGGCCATGACATTCGTGGAAGGCCGTTACTATCCTGTCGAATCTTTCCGAGGTTTCTTCGTCGGTCCAAATCTGGGTTTTTCAGCATGGACTCTCAGCAAAGGGATACATCCGATGTATTGGGGGGATTATGCAAATAACTATCAGGTAGGTTACAATTTTATGGCCGGCATTACCATCGGATATGCATTTACACTGACCAAACACTGGGGTATTGAAATTTCTTTAGGCGGCGGTTACCAGGCCGGCTTCTACGAAGGACATTATAAGTCTGACGGTTCGATGTATATCGGATGGAACGGTTCTTCTGAATGGCTTCCGTACAAAGCCGCGGTTAATATCGTATACAAATGGTAAGATCTTTTATTACTGCGGCTGTGCTTGCACTCATCCTGTCCGCAAACTTCCCTTACAATGCTGATGCTCAAATCCGCGTCAGTTCTGCATCAATGCTCCCGGCTGTTGACTCAATTAACAGATACCTGAAATCCAGGGCAACAGTAAAAGCAAAAGTTGTTCTTGATACAATACTCATCTCTGATCAGCAGAAATCAGTCGATGTCAGATTTAGAAAGTCCATATCCGACTATCCCCTAAGAGACAAGGATATAAAACATTTTACAGACATCATACGGAGGCAGCTTCCATCAAGGCTCAGGGACTATACCATCAGACTGAGTACTACAGGGAAAGAGCTGGAGAGACTCTCCAGTGGCTTTTTTTCCGGCAGAGCCGCAGACTCACATCTTGCCAAGCACGGCAGCCGATGGATAACCCCACTTTCCACTCCATATACACCGGAACAGGGCCTGAAAGGAAAACATATCGCCTTATGGTCTGGACACGGCTACTACTACTCACATTCTGAAAACAGGTGGAAATGGCAGAGAGCTCCTTTTTTTTCAACCATTGAAGACCTGCTGCCGTACAGCTACATTACCCAATACCTCGCACCGATGCTGGAAAACGCCGGAGCTTACGTGCTTATGCCAAGAGAAAGGGACACACAACCATTAGAGATTATCATCGACAACGGAGATCCTTTTTATTCTGAGAGAAACGCAGACAAAGGGAACAACCGCTGGAAAGATGCTCCGGGTCCTGGTTTCTCCAATCATAAAGAGTATCTGAACTCAGGCGAGAACCCTTTCTGCAGCGGAACAGCAAGAATAATAGGATGCGATACTAAGAACTCATCCAGCGCCTCATATCTTCCATACTTTCCCACCAGCGGGGACTATGCAGTGTACGTATCCTATCAGACTGTCAGTCAAAGTGCTCCTGCGCTGTACACTGTCCGCCACTCAGGCGGAGACACCAAGTTCTCCGTAGACCAGAGCATCGGAGGAGGCACATGGGTATATCTGGGGACATTCAGATTTTCAAAAGGAGAAACAGGGCAAGGTGTAATAGTGCACAATTCGGCCCCGGAGAGCAATGGGCAAGGATTTATCACCACAGATGCGGTAAAATTCGGAGGTGGTATGGGAAATATCATAAGAGGCAGCGAATCGAGCGGATTTCCACGTTATGCCGAGGCCGCAAGATACTGGCTGCAGTGGAGCGGATTTCCAGAAGATGTATACAGCCTCAACAACGGGACAGACGACTACAGAGATGATTTCATGTCCCGCGGAGAATGGGTTAACTCCCTGATAAATGATTTCAGCGTACCTGTAGATATGGCGCTTGCACTTCATACAGATGCCGGTGCCATCATGAAAGACTCCATCGTAGGGACTTTGGCCATATACAAAGAAGAGTCAGAAGGAAAAATCAGATATTCCGACGGGACACCGCGCATAACAGCAAGAGAGCTGTCAGATATTGTTCAAACTTCTATAGTTAACGACATCCGTACCTATTACCGTGCAGACTGGACCCGCAGGGCCATCTGGGACCGCTCCTACATGGAAGCCAGAGTTCCCGATGTTCCGACCGTACTTATCGAACTGCTGTCTCATCAGAATCTCTCCGACATGGAATGCGCGCTGGATCCACAGTTCAAGTTCATTGTATCGCGAGCTATATATAAAGGTATCCTGAAATACTTATCCTACGTCTCTGGTTCGTCCTATACAGTTCAGCCTCTGCCCGTAAAAAATTTCAGTGCCGTCATTCATAATGGGAACAATACCGGAGCGGAAGTAAGACTGAGATGGTCTCCACGGCAGGATTCTTCAGAACCGTCCGCAAAACCAGACTCCTACATAGTGTACAGAAGAGTAACGGACCCGTCCGCACTAAATGTAGAAATACCTGGTTTCGACAACGGCACACCTGTGACCGGTACCGGATACTCGGACATGATAGAGCCGGGAAAGATATACAGTTACAAAATCGTAGCAGTCAATCGCGGAGGTGTCTCATTTCCATCAGAAACACTGTCCGCAGGATACATTCCTGAAAGTAAGGAATGTTTGGTTGTCAATGGATTCACTACTGTATCCCCCCCTGCATCACTGCAGACGGACGACTCTCTTACCGCCGGTCTTGACTTCAGGACATGTCACGGAATCCCCTACATCTCAGACATTTCTTACATAGGAGAACAGTATATCTATGACAGACAACAGGAATGGATTCATGACGACCGTCCTGGCTTCGGAGCATCCTTTATGGACTACGGCCCCGCTGCTGTCGCCGGCAACACTTTCGACTATCCTTTCATTCACGGTCTTGCCCTGATGCGGTCAGGAGTCAGTTTCTCTTCGACATCCCTTGACGCATTCCTGTCATGGGAAAACCCAGGCTCATACCATGCAAAATACCCTATCATAGACCTTATATTCGGCAAGGAGAATAGCGGCATTCTTACCTCGAGCTTGAGAGGAATCATTGAACCGTATTGTTCATCAGGCGGTTCTGTTATCATTTCTGGCTCAGGAATAGGAAAATCCGCCGCGTACGAAGACAGAACCTATCCTGAGATTAAAAGTCTGAGTTCAGCCTTCAAATCTGCCCGTTCCGCAGCAAAACTGCTGTCGGCATTGAAAGACACCCTGACGGCCATTGAAGGCAGTGGGCAGGCAACTGCCGGCATTGATGACGCGCTGGAAGCTCTTTCCTCTTTATCAAGAGGAGAATACAACCATCTCAAAAAGGAGGTACAGGAATTGCTCAGGAACAATGACCCGCTGTTCATCGCAGACAACTTTGCCGCTGATGTTTTCCGTTATGGATGGAGCAACGGATACGCAACCTCATCAGGAATGGTACGTTCAGTGCACAATAGTGCAGGACTGTTCGCAGACAGCACATTCAGAGCAAGTTTCCACACACTTCCGAATCCATGCAAGTATTGCGTAGAATCTCCTGACGCCATTCTGCCCCTGGACGACAATTCCTTCACTTTCATGCGTTATGAGGGAGCGAACACCTCTGCTGCCGTTGCGTACGATGGGAACTACAGATGTGTAAGCCTAGGCTTCCCCATAGAAGCACTAACCTCGCAACAACAGGTCAATGACCTGATGCGCGAGGTTATAAGATTCCTACTGAGATACTGATCGAACTGAACTAGAGTACCTCTATGCTCCTGCGGATGAACTCCGAGAGATCCTTACCTTTCAGCATATTGTTCGCCAGCAGGGCCAGGTCCACTACCTGATGCAGGAGGATATTGTCCTTGGCAAAGCCCTTCATGGCCTCCTTCCTCTGGTCGCGGACTTCTCCGAGTTCTTTCTCCAGTTCCTTCTTCGCGTCTTTGTCCGCAGTGGGGATATCCTCCTCCTTCTTATCCTTCATGGCTGCATCCAATTTGTCGATACCGGCCTGCAGCTCGTTCCTGCGGCTGTCGAAAGACGCGCACTGCTCTGACAGAGATGCGCTCTTGGCCTCGAGGATACGCTTGATCAGCGGATGCTGGATATTGACGTCAATGGTATAGGACTCAGGCATCTCACCGTAGAAGTTCATTCCTCCGCCGAGGGCAGACATATCGCGGTAACGGCGCATGAACTCGGACTGGGTAATCAGGATAGGAGCACCGTTCTCCCCCAGATTCTCAGGCTTTACGAAATAGTGGTTGCCTTCGGGCAGGACGGACTCGAACATATCGGAGAGGTCGGTCTTCTCGGCCTCGGGCATCCCGGGCTCCTTGACATCCTCCTTACGGATAAGCTTGTCTATCGAGTCGGCGTCCACACGGGCAAATGTAGAGTCGGGAAGCTTGGTCTCCAGCAGGTTGACGAAATGGGCATCGAGCTGGCAGTCGAAGAGCAGGACATCGTAGCCCTTGTTTTTGGCTGTCTCGATATACTGGTACTGGGCCACGGGATCGGTGGCGTAGAGGTATACCACCTTCTTGTCCTTGTCGGTCTGGGCGGTCTCTATGGCCTTGCGGTAATCGTCGTAGGCGAAGAACTTGCCGTCGGTGTTCTTCATCAGGGCAAACTTGAGGGCCCTCTCGCAGAACTTCTCCTCGGTCAGCATGCCGTACTCGATGAAGAGCTTGAGGTTGTCCCATTTCTCCTCGTACTCCTTGCGGTCGTTCTTGAAGATGTCCTCCAGGCGGTCAGCCACTTTCTTAGTAATGTAGGTGGAGATCTTCTTGACATTGGAATCGGACTGCAGATAGCTCCTCGATACATTCAGAGGAATATCCGGGGAGTCTATCACACCGTGCAGCAGAGTCAGGAAATCAGGCACGATATTCTCCACAGAGTCGGTGACGAACACCTGGTTGCAGTAAAGCTGGATCTTGTTCTTGGTCACGTCCAGACGGTCCTTGATCTTGGGGAAATACAGGATACCGGTGAGGTTGAAGGGGTAGTCCACATTCAGATGGATGTAGAACAGCGGTTCCTCCAGCATCGGATAGAGCTCGCGGTAGAACTTCATGTAGTCCTCCTTCTTCAGATCGGCGGGCTTCTTGTTCCAGATGGGGTCGGTATCGTTGATTATCTTGTCCTTGTCGGTATCCACGTACTTGCCGTCCTTCCACTCCTGCTCCTTGCCGAAGACGATGGGCACGGGCATGAAGCGGCAGTATTTCTTCAGCAGCTCCTCCACCTTGGATTTTCCTGCAAACTCCTTGGAGTCGTCATCCAGATACAGGGTTATCTCGGTACCCCTGTCGGTACGGCTTCCCTCAGTCATGGCAAATTCGGGATTGCCCTCGCACTCCCATCTTACGGGCTTTGCACCCTCCTTCCATGACAGGGACTCTATCACCACTTTCTTAGAAACCATAAAGGCGGAGTAGAAGCCCAATCCGAAATGGCCTATGATATTACCGGCCACATCCTTGTACTTCTCCAGGAACTCTCCTGCACCGGAAAATGCTATCTGATTGATAAATTTGTCCACTTCTTCGGCTGTCATGCCGATTCCGCGGTCGGTAACGGTCAGTGTATTCTTCTTATCATCAGCGGATATCCGGACGGTCAGATCTCCCAGCTCACCTTTCAGTTCACCGGTATTGGCCAGTGCCTTCACCTTCTGAGTAGCATCCACCGCATTGGCCACTATCTCCCTGAGGAAGATCTCGTGGTCCGAATAGAGAAACTTCTTGATAACGGGGAAAATATTTTCAGTTGTCACCCCTATCTTACCTTTTTGCTGTGTCATTTTATTTAAATTTAAATATTTTCTTCCTTGCTTCCGGACAAAAGACATACCATTCTATTCTTTCTGACAAATTGTCACAGCACACTATACCGCTGATTTTATACAAATTTGAAAAATAGCAAAAATATATAAACTTTTATCGTTCCGTATTTTTTACAGAAATGGTTTTTTATTTAACAATCAATTACTTATCTTTGTAACCGCATCCGCATCCCATGCAGGGTTGAAAAGATTGAAGGGACGGTAAATGAGTAAAGGGGACGACTCATGTGCGAAGGATACATCTGGTGAAAAAGAAGGGAGCGGATGCTTTTTTGAAATTTTTTCAATTTTTTTTTGGAGGATAAAAAATTTGCCCTATATTTGCACCCGCTAAGACAAAGGGAGCATAGCTCAGTTGGTTTAGAGCGTCTGCCTTACAAGCAGAGGGTCGGGGGTTCGACTCCCTCTGCTCCCACCACCCGAAAGGGCAAATCAAAGCAAAATCCTGAAGTCCTGCGACTTCGGGATTTTTTGTTTCTGGCCGGGACTGCAAAATACAGCGAATTCGGCGGGCCGGACAAAACGGATCACCGGGAAAACCCTGTGTTAATATAGAGCAAAACTCAAGCATAGATATTACAGAGTCTAAACAAGAAATAGCTGATGTCAGAGACACCTCTGAGCTGTCTTCTGAAAGCCTTTATCTTGGCATTGAAAGATTCCGCGGAGGCGTTTGTGGAACGGTTGTCAAAGAAGTTCAGGATATTCTCGTAGTGATTGCATATAGTCTCCTCGATGGTCCGGAAGGTGTCTATCCCGGACTTCTGCACATCGTTGAACCATCTGGCCAGTTTGGTGTATGCCACTCCCTTGACCTTTGTCTTCGAATAGATGAGCCTCAGCTTGTGGGAGAGGGAATAGGCGTCAGCGATGTCGGGATACATGTCGAACAGGAGCCTCGCCCTGGTCTTCTGTGACTCCGTCCATTTATCCGGTGACCTGTACAGGAGATACCTGCTCCTGAAGAGCAGCTGCTTCCGTGTGTCCCCGTTCGGCAGCACCTCCGGCCTGTATTCCCTGCCGTCCAGCTTCGCCTGCAGTATCTCCTTGTTCTCCCTGTCCATCGCATCCCACCTGAACTTTATCCTGAGTTCCTGCACGGCCTCAAGAGCCAGTTTCTGCACATGGAAGCGGTCTATGACTTTGGCCGCATTGGGGAACGCACGGCGGCTTATCCTGTTCATGGAGCCCGCCATGTCCAGTGTCACCTCCATGACCTTCTGCCGGCTGACCATCGGTATCTTCTCCAGGGCCTCCAGAACCATGCCCGATTCCGTGCCGGCGATTATCGCAACTATCGTTCCCTTCTTCCCGTGAGAAGCCTTGTTCGTCACCACTGTGTAGAGTTCCCCGTTGCTCAGGCTCGTCTCGTCTATGCTAAGACGCTCTCCGATGTTCTCCGGGAAGACAAGCCACTGATCCGCGTGATCCTTTGCTTCCCACTCCCTGTAGCCGCTCAGATGTTCCTTGTACTGACGCTCCCGCTGGTCCCCGTCTACGTGATACGGCCGCTCAAGACTACGAGCCGCTATCGGGCAGCTGTCCAAATATGCCTTTTAAAAAAGCGGCAAACTCCTTCGAGTGTCGTGCTCTTATAGGAAAAGAATTCACAGAGAACACTGTAGACAAATTCGATTCGGCCCTGCGACGCATTACCGAGTATGTAAAAGACAGATTCGGAAAGAATGATATTCCGCTTGAGGCAATCAACAGGGAATTTGTCACCGGATATGAGTTCTGGTTAAAGACCGTTAAAAATCTCAGCAACAATTCAGCTCTTAAACAGTTAAAATATCTTCGGAAAATAATCCGGATAGCACTTGCCAACAGATGGATAGAACTTGATCCGTATAACGGCCTTCATTTCAAAAAAAATGAGGTGGCCGTGGAATTTCTTACAAGAGTGGAACTCGATGTTATAAGGAAAAAAGACTTCGGGATAGCAAGGCTTAATCATGTTCGTGACATATTTGTCTTCTGCTGCTTCACCGGCCTGGCATTCATGTATTCCGGCGCACGAAATCCGTTTCATTCGGGAGTGCAAGTCGGAGAAAGCCCGCAAGTCAGTCATTGCGGCGATGAACGAGGGTTCAGTGCGTGTGCTGTTCGGCTCCACTTCCATGCTCGGCACCGGTGTCAATGCCCAGCGGCGTGCAATCACGGTGCATCATCTGGATACGCCGTGGCGGCCGTCGGACCTTCAGCAGAGGGACGGGCGTGCCGTAAGAAAAGGCAACGAGATAGCCAAACTGTATGCTGACAACAAGGTCAATGTGATTATCTATGCCGTGGAGAAGTCGCTCGACAGCTATAAGTTTAATCTGCTGCACTGCAAGCAGACATTCATCAATCAGCTCAAGAGCGGAGCGATGGGCGCAAGGACTATCGACGAGGGTGCTATGGACGAGAAGAACGGAATGAACTTTTCGGAATACATGGCAATACTTTCAGGAAATACCGACCTTTTGGATAAGGCCAAACTGGAGAAGAAGATTGCTGCGTTGGAGGGGGAACGGAAGTCGTTCGCAAAAGCGAGGAACGAGGCCGAGGGTAAGCTGAACGAAAAGACGGCCCAGCTCGCCAACAACAATGTAATCATAGAAAAGATGACGGAGGACTACAATACGCTGCTCTCCCGTGCCGAGCCAAACAGCGAAGGTAATAAAATCAACCGTATCATACTTGACGGCTTTGCTGCCGTTGACGAGAAGAGCATCGGCAAGAGGCTGCAGGAGATAGCCAGGAACGCCACAACCGGAGGACTGTATACACGTATAGGCGAGGTGTACGGCTTTCCGATATATGTCATCAGCGAGCCGGCACTTAAAGACGGTATCTCCACCATACAGAAC